>JACMIS010000587.1 GCA_014381035.1 Armatimonadota bacterium | reverse complement strand
GGCGTTGTCTGCGATCCACGCTATGAGGGCGCATGGTGGGGCGAGGGTGAAGTCAAAATATGGTTCGGCGGCGAGGAGTTCCCGACGCTTTGCGGGACGGGCACCGAGGACTACATCGGCACCGGATGGAGTCAGGGACAGTACACCCAGCGGACGCAGGGTTGTACGATTTCCGACGACAAAGGAGACCGGTGGGCATTTTACCGGCACCACCTTGATGACCCCGTCTACTTTGACGACGGTTGCCGGGTGGCGATCCAGACGATGGGCGGGACACAGAAAGACAGGGTGGCTGCGCTACAAGCCCGAGGCGTTCCCCTCCTCCCGAACAGTATCGTCGATGATACGGTATCGGCCAGTCGTATGTTGCACCTGATGGGACGCGAACAGCCCGTCGATCTGGCAGATGCATCACTCCCCCACGGACCGGGCACCTTTTGCAATTTCTTTCGGCAGGATGACTGGTCGAGCACCGCCTATTATTATCTCGACAGACCGGACGGGGTTTTACCCCCACTCGCGCCCGTTGCGGAACGTATCGCCAGACTGTAGCGGATAATGGTAGGATTGGTTTCATGATCGGTTATAATAGCAAGCCGCTCCTATCTACCGGCACCAACCTTGCCGGTGCCAAGTTCGGGCAAAGAGAGACGGGAAAGCCGCCGATCCACGGGCAAGATTACAGCCATCCCCACGAGAACGAGGGCAACTATTCCGCGTCCAAAGCGATGAACGTTTTCCGTCTCTCGTTTCACTGGAAGGCGATGCAGCACTCCCCGCATTTGTAGCCGATAGGTATGTTGCCGGTGGCACGTCCGGTCCCGGTGAAGCCGTAACGGTATATAGGCGGGGAAACCTCGGAAGAATCAGTATAAATGTGGAAAGCCGTTCAGTAACGGAAAGGGATTTTTAGATGAGACTCGGTGGACCGGTGTATGATGTTGGGACGTCGCCCGATGAGTGGGTGAGCGCGGTTCAGCGGCACGGATACCGCGCCGCGTATTGTCCGGTCGGGTTGAACGCCGACGATGCGACGGTAACCGCCTATGTCCGCGCGGCAAAAGAGGCGAACATCGTCATCGCCGAGGTCGGAGCGTGGAGCAATCCGATCAGCACCGATCCCGTCGTGCGCAAGGCGGCAATCGCGAAGTGCCAGGTAAGTCTTGCGCTCGCCGACCGGATCGGGGCACTCTGTTGCGTCAATATTTCCGGCTCGCGCGGGGAGAAGTGGGACGGACCGCACCCGGACAACCTGACACCCGAAACGTTCGACATGATCGTCGAAACGACGCGCCTTATTATAGACGCCGTGCAACCCTCTCGGGCATTCTACACGCTGGAAACGATGCCGTGGATGTATCCCGATTCGCCGGAAAGCTATTTGCAACTGTTGGAAGCGATCGACCGCCCGCAGTTCGCGGTACATCTCGACCCGGTCAATATCATCTGCTCCCCGCAACGCTATTTCGACAACGCCGCCCTGATCCGCAAGTGTTTCGATCTGCTCGGTCCGCACATTAAAGGTTGCCATGCTAAAGACATCACGCTTTCGGACAAACTGACGACCCATCTGGATGAGGTACGCCCCGGTTTGGGAAGTCTGGACTACACCGTTCTCCTGCATGAAATGAACCGACTGGATCCGGACACGCCGTTGATGCTGGAACACCTGCCGTCCGAGATAGAATACACGCTGGCGGCGGAGTGGGTTCGCAACAAGGCTAAGGAAGAAGGGATAACGTTTTAAGAAGCATCGTCGCGCTCTTCCAGTTTTCTTCGAGCGTGAACCTGCGCGGTGACTTCGACGGCATGCGACAGAATATCCGTCGTCGGTTCGCCGGGATCGTTCAACGGTTGCAGGGTAACGTCCCAGAATGTCTCCTCGGGAACACCACCTCCGTTACGATCAAATAGGACACGCATTTCGACCGCCTGGTGCGGTTCACCGGTGGCATATACCCGGTCCAGAAATTCGAACATCCCCTGGGTTTCTATCTCGGGAAACGCCTCGCGTGCCGGTTTTCCTTGCACCGACCGCGGACCGAACATCTCCTGGGCGGTCGGGTTCAGCAGATCGATGACAAAGTTCGCGCCGTGGTGCAGGATCATGGCGGCGAGGGCGTAGTGGAAAATGCGACGCAACCGTTCCCGCTCTTTCGATGCGTGCGCCTGCGCGGAGTTCGCGACTTCAACCGCCCGCTTCTGTTCGTGGCTATGGTTCTAACTGCGGAGATTCTGTTTTCTGATTTAGGTTCCATCTCTGTATGTGCTGCCGATTGTGCTGATTCACCAGAATCAAGAACCGCTCGAAAATATCATCGAAGATGCGCCAACTGACTCCGCAGGATTTTCGGACCAACCCTGATTGCCTTTGTCGCCATTTCGTGTTCAAGGCTTCCACGATGCTTGTCTTACCGTTCCCTTTATCACAGATCGTGTGGACGTCAGCCGAGAGCATCTTTCGGTAAGACTCCCACGCATCGGAACAGCTTGGTAAATCCCAATACGACGCAGGAATTTCCTCGCTTCGGAGCTTTTCAAAAGCCGCATCACCACGATCTGAGAGAACGAAACCAAGCACGGTTCTGGTTTTTCGGGCTACCGCCAGCCAAAGCCAGAGACTTGGCGATTTACGAATACGGATTTCGTCGTATTCAACTACTTCTTCTGCAGGAGGCTCTTCCATCTGTGGAAGACCTAACTCGACAATGCGCTCTGCCCTTTTTTTCGCACCGCGATAATCGTATTGCGGCTGACTCCAAGGGTGCCGGCAATTCCACGCTGGCTGATGCGTTCCGCTAAGGCGTTCTCGATCAACGTCCTCTTCTCCTGGGAAACGCGGCGCGGCTTAGGATTGAGCGTGAACGTCTTGTGGCACTTGTTGCAGAGGCATCGCTGGGTGCCGTTACGGTTCAGCCCGCGACGAACAACAGAAGTGCTTTCATCGCACGAAGGACAAGAAGCAGAAATCATAGAACAATTTTACAGCAAATCTAACAAAGCTGTATCCGTCGTCAGAACCATAGCCATGGTGTTTTCAAATGTTCCAATCAAAAACTCCGATGTATGTAAGGTCATTGTACTTTTTGTTGGGGTCTGGTATCTGAAGTTCTGCGTCTGTATAAAAAAACATGGCGTTTGCCTTAGTGAATCCTTTTGCATCACAGGCTTCTATCAAAAGTTCAGGAGAATCAACAACATCTAAATCATCTAAGGCAAGATCAAGATCCACAGAGTCTGGATATT
>JACMIS010000076.1 GCA_014381035.1 Armatimonadota bacterium | reverse complement strand
TTCTTGAAACGAGACATAAGGAACAGGCTCTATCGCGTCGGTTTTCTGGCGAACGATCTCGAAAGACGCCTCCAATCGCTCCCGTTCCGCCACGATCCAATCGTCCCAAAAACCCGGTAGCAGTTCGCCTCGATACAGTTGCGCGGCATCCGTCCAACGTTTCGCGCTGACTGCCCGCACGAAATCCGTGACATCGCACGTGAACGCCGCAGAAATCCCGACCGTGTCGCGCGTCGTGTCCAAGAAGTCGGTGCCGAGTGTTTTTCGGATGTGGGATAGAGCAACCCGGAGACTCGCACGTGCGGCTTCAAAATCGGCGTCGGGCCAGAACGAATCGGTGAGGGCATCCCGGCTGTGACGTTGCGGGTGGAGCACCAGGAAGGCAATCAGTGAGGCTACCTTCCGTGTCCGGAAATGGGTGATATGCTCGCCACTCCTCGCCAGGGAGAATCCCCCGAGCAGTTCGACGCGCCACGGTTGTGACATCATTTCTTTATTGTACTTGGTTTTGGGACAGGTTTTGACATCCGCCCCGACGCTTCTGGTGTAAAAAATGGGATGGGACCTTTGCGAAAGTCCGTGGCAGATCAGAAGCGAGTCGTGTTCGACAGGTTTCCAGACGTGTATCGCTCTCGCGCAACGATTTCGCGCTCCAGTTCCAACGCGGTGAGGCGAAGCACCGTCGCGACGTTTTCCGGGCTGACGCCTTCAGTTTTCAGCACCCAATCGGCGACAAAATCGCTCCTCCCGCGATTGTTGTATGTATCCATCGCCGACGCTCCCAGCGAAACCGCAACGATTGCCCGTGTGCTTGCCATGCCCGTCGCACCCTGTGTCGGAAATGCCGACCCGAGTCGCCGTTCCAGAAGGTCGTTCCACACAGATCGCCTTGCCAGATCGCTTTCCGGGACCAACTCGTTGAGCCGATTTTCGTAGCGACGGATTCGAGCAAGCGATAAGGTCCGCCACGCTTTTCCACTTCGGGTGTCGGCGCGGTCGAGTTCGCTTTCGGCATACCGAAGTGCTCCCTCCAGCGCGGCGTAACGGATCCATGTGGTCGTGTTGTCGGCACGAACGAAACGGTTGTTCAAATCAAACAGGACGGCGGCGGTGGTGGATTGCGCGCGGGAGAGTGGCGTCGCCACTCCGCGCAAAAGTTCCAGCGACTGTACCGTTTCGGCGCGACCGAGAGCACCGTTGATAGCACCTTCGGAACCGACAGGGTTCGTCAGGTTCTGTCGCGCTAACTCGTCCCAATGTCCCGGTGCCGTTCGCAGAATCCGTGCGGAGCGGGAATAGATGTCGGAAATACGTCCCTGCACCGCGTAAGCCCGTCCCGAGAGATATATCCATCGTGGGTCGCCCAGTTGCGTATTCAGCAACAACAACTGCTGCGCGATAGTCGCGGCGCGGTTGATAGTATAAAACTTCGTCAACGCGGCGCGTTCCTCTTTGGCTATTTCTTCCAGGGTCTTCTGCTGTGCCCGGTAAAAATCGGGCAAGGAGGGGGTAGGGGGAGGCGGCGCAAATGTGAAGGGGTCTTTGCCGTTCCGGACTGCTTCCGCGAGTCCGGACAACCCGCGTCGTTCGTATCCTTTCGCGACGTGTTCGCGCTCGACCGGTTGGGAATGGGCGACAAAGGGGTTTTTTCGTGCCGTCGCGATCCGCTTCTCGGGCGAAGGATGGGTCGCGAAGTATTCTTCGATCCGGTTGCTATATCCGCCCATTCCGTCGAAAAATTGAACCAACCCCGCCGGGTCGTACCCGGCGGCATAGGCGAAATCAATCCCTTCTTCATCCGCTTGCGCTTCGTGCTCCTTTGATTTATTGAGTGAGCGCAGAATGCTGTACACCGCAAGGAACGTGTCGCCGTTCCTCCCGAGCGTCTTCTGTGGCAAGACGCGGCGAAGAATCGTGAACCCCAGGTTAAAGCCGATTTGCTGGGTAGCGTGGCGTTTGGCGACGTGCCCGGTCTCGTGCGCCAAAATAGTCGCTAATTCATCATCCGAATCTACCGAATCGAGCAAGCCTCGCGTGATCATGATGTAGCCCCCCGGCAACGCATACGCGTTCGCCGTGTCGGATCCGACAATTGCGAAACGGCAGGTAATGTCATCGCGGTGGGATTCGCTGGCAACATCGGCACCGAGACGACTCACATACCCGGCAAGTATCGGGTCTGTTTCGATGCCATACGGTGCGGCAAACTCCCGGGCAAAATACCCGCCGATAGCCTTCTCGAAAGCGGTGTCCAGACGGTCGGCGAATGCCGTTACGGGTATCGATAGAATCAGAGCACAAATCGGGAAAAACAGGAACGGACGCCAGCGCATATCGCTATTCTACCGCCCAGTTTGCCCCGTCCCCCGAAAGAGTCATCGGAAGCGGTTGCCTATTTTTCCGGAAAAATGAGGTATATTGCTTCCACGAACCCCTCGTGTCGTATTTTAGTGACGGCACCGAAGAAAGACGAAATCATTGCATAAATATGTCGCCGTTGTCCGACTGAAAAACAGCGAACCGATCATCATCTCGCT
>JACMIS010000586.1 GCA_014381035.1 Armatimonadota bacterium | reverse complement strand
GTTTCGTTCAGCGGGGGAAATACGCTGAAGCCGAGCACAAGAGCACTCCCCTCATCAATAAAGTGATGTGGCTCGTCCTCGTCGCGGCTATACTGGGCTGGATCTGGCTTTCGCGCCAGTAGTTCGTATCACATCATTGTGAACGTGGAACCGTTCGCGCCTTTGACGACCTCGATGCGCGTCGGGAACGCTTCTTTAATCTCTTCGATATGCGTGATGCACAGAATCAGCGCGAAGTGATCCTGAATCGCTTGCAAGGCATCGGTGATCGCTTCGCGCCCGCGGGGGTCCTGGGTTCCGAACCCTTCGTCCACGATCAGAGTTTGCAAGGGCGCACCAGCACGGCTGGCAAGCACCCGCGACAGTGCTACCCGAAGCGCGAAGTTGACGCGAAACGCTTCACCACCGCTGAACATCTCATACGGGCGTGTCCCCATTTCGTCCGAGATAATAATATCGAGCGTTTCTATATTCGCCGCGCCTTTGGTACGGGCTTCGCGCGTCGTTCGTAGTTCGACTTGCATCGCGTCGTTCGACAGTTTCGCAAGCAGTTCGTTTGCGTGCGCGACAATATCGGGGAGGGCGTTTTCGATGATCAATGCCTGGACACCTTTTTTCCCGAAAGCACCGGCGAGTTCACGGTACAGATCACGTTGTTTGCCTGTTTCCGCTAATTCAGCCTGATAGACAACGCGCTCCTGCTCCTGCTGGCGACAATATTCCAGCTGGCTCGTCCACTGCCCGATTTCACGGTCGGCACGCTGCACCGTTTCGGTCGCACCGCCTATTTGGATGTCGTAATCCGCCAGCGTTTGTTTCAACATCGGCAGTTCGGCAGAGTCGGTCCGTGCCTTCGTCACCTGCTGACGGGCGACGGTAATCTGGCCGACGCGCTTCGTCACTTTCGCCTGTAATTCCGCGATACGCGGCGGCTCGGTTTGTAAAACGGCTTGCGCATTGTTCAACGCGTCCAGATCGCGCGGCGCGTTTCGCAGGGCGTTTGCCTCAGCGCGAGCGGCTTCAAGCGGTGCGTGCGCGGCTTCAGCCTTCTCCCGCTCGGCGGAAAGTTGCGCCAACTGTTCCTGCTCGGCGGCGAGAAAATCGCGGCTCCGCAGCCGTTCGTCGAGCGTGTTACGCTCCAGGATGGTTTTAGGGAGAAGCCGAACGCGCTCCTCCAGTCGCGTGACCTGCTGGGAATACAGACGGATCTGAGTCTCATGTTCGGCTTTGGCTTGCCGCGAGCGCAGGAGGGTATCCTGCTCCGCTTTCAACGCGGCGATCTCCTGCTTGACGGTGCTCGCCTCCCGAACCGTGGCGGCGAGTCGGGCGTGTACCGTTTCTCGTTCGGCTTCGGCTTCGGCGATAGCACCGGCGCGTTTCGCGGGCGGGAGCGGCTCTCCGCAGTATTCGCAGTTCGGTGCCGAGGAGGATTGCAACGCTCCGAGTCGCTTGATCAGCTGCGCCTCGGCGTGTTTCGCGGCGGCGTTCCGATCTTTCAAATCCGCCATTGTGTCATCCCAACCCTGACGCGTTTGTTCATTCTGAATCAGTGCGGCGTCCACATCGCCAAATGTCGAAAGATCAGCTCGTAGTTGCTCGATCTCGCGTTGCGTGGCAGTTAATGTAGGTACATCGCGCTCGAACTCTTCCACCTGACACTGTTTCTGATACCGCTCGTTGGTCAGTTTGCCTTCTTCGGTGCGAATGAGTCGCTCCAAGTCGCCGCACTTACGACCAAGCTCCAGCGCACGGTTGTATATCGCTTCGAGTTGCGCGATTTCGTTCTGTAATAGTTGCAGTCGCCGATACGCGGCCTCGATTTCTCCGGCGCGGTCTACCAGCGTTTGCGCCTGAGCGACGCGGGGCAGAAGTGCGTCTATGGTGGCGGAGTCCTCTGCATTGCGCTCCTCGGCTTCCGCGATTTTGTCTTCCATGTTCCGGGCGCGTTGCTCGAAAATATCCAGCCGCTCGACGTCGATCGCGATCTGATGTCGCTCCTGTTGTATGCGCTCTCTCTCCGCCGTCGCGGACTGCAACTTACGTGTCGCCTCCTCAAGGAGCATTTCATACCGGTCGCGATTCGCGAGCGTGGTGTCAATCCCGGACAGGGTGCGCGTCAGGTCGGTTTCTTTTTCTCTGGCTTCCTTTTCGCGCTCCTTCGCCATCTCCTCCAATCGGTCGAAGCGAGACAGATCAAGAATATCGGCAAGCACTTCTTTGCGCTTATTCGGTGTAGAGCGGGCGAACTCATCGGCGCGTCCTTGCGCCAGATAGGCGGTCGCAAGAAATGTGTCATAGTCCATATGAAGTAGGGCGACGATTTTTTCCTGCGTTTCGCGTTGCGTGGTGCCGGAGAGCGGGTGCCAGGAGTTGTCCTCCCGCCGCACCTGTAGTTCCCACTGTGAGCCGCCACCGCTTGTCCCGGTCGCCTTGCGGGAGATGCGACGGTCGATCCGGTAGCGGGTACCCTCGACCAAAAACTCTAAAATCACGCCGCAACTGTTCGCGCCGAGCCGGATCACGTCTTCCTTGGTTTTTGCGCGGCACTCGTCGAACAACGCCCACGTGATCGCGTCCAGCAGGGCGGTTTTGCCGTTTCCATTATCGCCGGACAGGCAGGCGAGGCGTACTCCGGCAAGTTCGAGCGGGGGGACGCCTTCGCCATAGGACATGAAGTTTTTGAGTTGTAAACGAACGGGGATCAAACGAGTATCTCCTGAAATCCGTCGCGGGGACAGCACCTAATTATAGCACGGCTTATCCAAGCGATTCCTCATGCGCCAGTTGGTCGAACAGGGCGCGTGCGGCGGTCATGAGATCGTCGCGCCGCGTCATTAAGCGCGGTTGTGCATCCATGTATTTGCCGAGGGCAACTTCCGGGGTCATGGTTTCCGTCATCCCGTCCACCCGGATCACTCCCTCCCCCTGCGGCATATCACGCTGCAGCGAAACCACGACGTGCGCGGCGGAAAGACGCTTGCGAATCTCATCGGTGCGCACCAGCATTGCCTTGTCGGACGCCACCTTGTAGTTCACTTTTACCACGGAATCAAGAAGGGGATAGCGGTCGAGTTCGGCTAAAATCGCCGCCGTCGGGTCGTCCGCGTCGCCCGCGTCGGCGTCTACCTGAACGAAGCGGCGCGTTTGCAAAACGACATGCTTCCATTTCGTTTGTCCCTTTGAAATGTCCGCGACCACGAACCCTTTTTCCTCGCCACGCTCATTGAAGTCGATACGATCAATCGAACCGGGATAGATGACCGGCGGCTCGTTCCCCCGATTCATCTCCTGATGCTTGTGAACGTGCCCCATGCCCACGTAATCCCACGGCGACACGCCGCCCGGCGAATACAGCGTAATCGCTTCGACCGGGACCTGCGGTTCGTTCGCGTTGAGCAGGAAGTTTTGCCAGCCGACACGCGCCTCGGCGACCGTGAAATGCCCCATCAGGAGCGCGATGTAGTCCGGCGCGTCGGCGACCTGACGCGCCAGATCCGCGATATAGGCGGCGTACTTGTCGCGGATCAGATGCGCGACTTCCTCGACTGTTTTGCCTTTCGTTTCGTCCTGTGACACCACACGGGAGCGGACCAAATATGGCATCCCGGCGACAAGGACGGTCCCTTTGCGTGTTTCTACCGCGATCATGTCCGGTTTGGCGATAATCTGCACGCCACTCGAAGGACCGCCGAGCAGACCGTAAATCTCCAGAGCGTGTGCGCGTCCCCGGCTGTTGGGAATATCGTGGTTTCCGATCAGCATCACAACCGGTACCCCCGCATCCGTAAGACGCTTCAACGCGGCGGCGAAGGAACGCTGGTGGGTCTGGTTCGGATCGCGGGCTTTGTAAGCGTCCCCGGCGAATAACGCGAGGTCCACGTTGGCATCCAACGCGCGGTCAATGGCTTGATTCAGTGTGTTGGTAAAATCTTCGAGGCGGGTGTTCAATCCCGTTTCCGGGTTCAGTTTCCCGAGGGTTTCGACGCCGAGGTGAACGTCGGCGAAGTGCATGATTCGCACGGATGGGGCGGGGGCGGACATAAAACAATTATAGCACGGTGACGCCCCATGCCCCCGAGAATGTCTCGCCGGGGGGAAGGGCGACCAGTCCCCATTCTGGATGGTTGAACGCATCCGAGCCGCACGTCATCGGCTCGATGGCGAGCGAACGGCGGCGATGGGATTCGGGAAGTGGGTCGCCCGAGTACAGCACCAAGAATCCGAAAGAATCGTCCATCCATACGGTGATGGACCGGTTCGTTTCTGGCGAAGAAAAGCGGATATGGGTTCTTCCATCGGCATCGCGGACGGGGTCGGCATAGCACGTGTTGAATTTCGTTTCGCCGATGACTCTCGGCGCGGTGAAATCGAACGCGGTATTTTCGACCGACAGTACACGACCGGTCGGTATCAGGGCGTCACCAAACTCCAGGACCGATTGCATCGGCAGGTGAAGGGTGTCGGCGTCGATCAAGCCGTCGCTCACGGCGAAATACGGGTGGAAGCCGACTCCGACGGGCGCGGCTTTGTAGCCCGTATTTTTGACCGAAAAGCGACAGGTCATTCCGGATTCGTCCAATACATAGGTGACGGTTGCCTGCAAAGCCGCGGGGTACGCCTTCGTGTCCGGTGCGTAGTCCACGACGAAGGTGATCCGGTTCTTGCGGTGCTCGGCGACATGCCACAATTGCGACCGGACAAAGCCATGTATGGCGTTCGGACCGTCTTTGTCGTTGCGCGGCATTTGATACGTATGCCCGTCGAACGTATACTGTCCGTCTTTGACGCGACCGGGGAACGGAATCAAAACATCGCCTTGCCCACCGGCTTTGTTCGATCTACCACTATAGCCAGTGATGATAGGCGCGACCGCCCCGTCTAATTCGCGCCATAAACCACGCAAGGAGGCTCCGAATGGCGATACGCGTAGACGCAAATCATCATACGCGAAAAGTATCTCGGGGTCGGGATTTGCCTCGTTATCCATTCGTCGGTCGCCCCTTACCCCGGCTCATGGAAAGCGTAACTAATGGGATCGCTTGCGGGACCGGACGAACCCCGTGTTTCGGGGTTGGTTTACCACACGCACCCGCGCAACCGTCACACCCTTCACCCATTGCGGATTTCCGCAAGCGGCGACCGAGCGTGATCGCGGCGACTGCGACGATGCTTAGCGTAATAAGTTGTTGGATGTCCATAGGTATCCCTGTTTTACCCTAATTCGGCAAAGGTGTCACGGAACGGGCCAAGATAGCGGCGATCCAACGACCAGTCCGAAATAGCGAACACCACTTCGTCAAACGGCCCCAGATAGGTTTGAGTGAGCGCGTCCCGGAAGATCCCGGCAACCGCAGTCGGGTCGTTGTGGTACGCGCCGCACCCCCACGCTCCCAGAACCAGCGAACGGTAGCCGTAAGTGTACGCTATTTCGAGCACACGATGAACGCGTTTCCGCATCGCGGTTGTCGCCCTTTCCAAGCCGACGATGTCTGCTTTCGGAGCCGCACAGGTTAAAATATCGCAATGCCATGGTGTTTCCAGCAACGTTCCGTCATCCGCGCGAAACACGGGCACACCCGGTGATAATATTGCCCATTCCGAAGCCATGCCGCGTTCACATTCCGTTTTGTGATACCGGTACATCGGGTTGTCTTTGATGGCGGCATATAGACCGGAAGAGCGTGCCAGAGTCTCTTCCTGTGCGGTGCTCCCACGAAGAAAGCCCCCGCCCGGATTGGTGCCACTGGCAAAATTCAACGCAAGTGGCTGCCCCCCAGCACGTTGCAATCGTTGCAATGCTTGAAACGTCGTCTCGTTAGCAACACTCAATGTCAAGCGGGCAGTATCTTCCAGAGGTGTCGGGATAGGAAGAGCTGAAGTGGGCGGTATACTTTGCGTTTCAGAAACGGCGCGATTGACCGCATCAGCGACCGCTACTAATTTGCCGGAGGGGGCGGAGTAGGTGCCACGCCCGATTATGTTGACGGCTTCTTCCCCCATTAGAAAGGCACGGTCGCGAGAAATGGCAAGTGCGTTGCGGTTCGCATAGGCGATTCGCTCTGAATCTATCACTGGTAATACAATAATATGCGTCATGTGATCTCCTTGTAGTCAGCGTAAATGTATCATATACGCTAAGTCGTGTCAACGGGCTTGGCGCGGCACAATTTTGCCATGACATCCGAAGAACAGAAAGTGGCGGAAGAGGAGATAATCCGCTTCTAGAAAGAGAACCCTGACTATCGGGGTGATCAGGATGGGAACGCCGTGGACCTTGCCCACCTCCGTGTGAACATGCTTTGTGTAAACCTGTATGAGTTGCTGGTACTTAAAAAACTGATTGCAACCGAAGCAGCGAGCGAACCGCTATCCGAGGCCCAGGAGACGGCCGCCCTGGTACACGACAAACGCGGCGAGCCAGGCTAAAACGGTCATATAGGCGATCTGGATCAGGGGCCACTTCCATCCGTTGGTTTCCCGCTTGACGACCGCGACCGTAGAAATACACTGCATCGCGAGAACGTAGTACACCATCAAGGCGACCGCGACCAGCGGCGTAAATGTTGGGCGGCCGGTGCGTTCGTCAATATCCGCCTTCATTTTGTCGCCGACGGCAACGGACAGTTTCGATTCGTCTTCCGCCACGTCATCGCCGACGCTGTAAACGGTTCCCATCGCAGTAACAAACACTTCCCGCGCCGTGAAGGAAGCGACCAACCCGATGCCGATCTTCCAATCGAAGCCGAGCGGTCTGATGACCGGTTCGATGAAATGCCCTAACTGCCCGGCGTAAGAGTGACGTAGTACTTGCGAGGACGATGTTCCTTCCGGTTGCTTCGGATAGGACGACAAAATCCATAGGACGATGGAGAGCGCGAGGATCACGGTTCCTGCACGCGAGACGAACGTCCAGGCATTTTCCAGCATCCGCATCACTACAGAGCGGAGCGAGGGCAAACGATAGGGTGGCATTTCCATCAGGAACGTCGGTGCTTCCGACTTCAAAATCGTCCGGTTAAACAAACCCGCGATTCCAAATGCGGCGGCAGTCCCCAGAGCGTACATGGCGAACAACGTCACCGCTTGCCAGGAAGGACCGAAGGTTCGTCCCGCGACATGCAACCCGAACGCGGGCGTCGCCGGGATAAATGCCCCGATAAGTACGGCGTATACCGGGATTCGCGCCGAGCAGGACATCAGCGGGGCGACCAGAATCGTGAGAATCCGGGCGCGGGACGATTCGATGGTGCGCGCCGCCATTACGCCCGGGATCGCGCACGCATACGACGACAGAAGGGGGATAAACGATTTTCCGTGCAAACCCACGCGGCTCATCAACCGATCCATCAGAAAGGCGGCACGCGCCAGATAGCCGGTATCCTCTAAAAACGAAATGAATAGAAATAGGAGCAGGATCTGCGGGAGGAAGACGACCGTGTTTCCTACCCCGGCAATCGCGCCGTTGACGACGAGGTCTCGTAGATCACCCGCGGGCATCACGGCAACCACGGTTTGACCGAGCCAGTCCACCCCCGCCGAGATCCAGTCCGCCGGGATACTCGCCCAGGTGAACATGGATTGGAACAGGAGTGCCATCACGGCGAGAAACAGAACATATCCCCAGACCCGATGCAAAACGATCCTGTCAATCTTGTCGGAAAGTGTCAGGGTGGGAGCCTGTGTATCGCGGCGCACGGATTTGTGGACGATGCGCCCGACATCGGCGTACCTGGCTTCGGCGATGGCTTGCGAAAGGTCTATGCCATCCGCGTGGAAGTTGGCTAAATCCTCAATCAGATGTTCGCGGACGGGTGAGGAATGGCGGCGTAGTGCGTCCGATTGACTCGCCGAACCGTCCGGGAGCGAAAGGAGGAGTGTCGCTTCCGAGAATGCCGCTGTGGAAGTGATGCCGTCATGCGTCTGCATCAGTGCCGCCATCTCCGCGACTTCCGATTCGGCAAGGGCAGGCAAACTCCAGCGACGCGTCGGAGGGGGCGTCACCGCATTGCTGAGTGTCTCGATGGCGCGGACAAGATCCCGCACCCCGGCGTTGCGGGTTGCGTTTATGGCTTGTACCGGGACATCATCGAGCGAGTGCGACAGGATTTCGGGGTCCACGCGAACCCCGATCTCCGACGCTGTATCGTTCATGGTCAAAGCGACCAACACCGGAAGACCGAGGTCCATCACTTGCGACGTAAGGTACAGGTTTCGCTCCAGACTGGAAGCATCCACCACGTTCACGATGGCGTCGGGGCGCGGCATGTCGGCGCGATAGCCGAGCAAAACATCGCGGGCGACCTGTTCATCCGGGGAATGGGGGGTAAGTGAGTAGAGACCGGGCAGATCAATCAGGGTGATTGCATCGCCATTCGGAAGGCGCAACGTTCCTTCTTTGCGCTCGACGGTGATACCGGGATAGTTTCCGACCTTTTGCCGCATCCCGGTGAGGGCGTTGAAAAGCGTCGTTTTGCCACAGTTCGGGTTCCCGACTAAGGCGATGATTTTGCGGGTGGTCGGTTTCGGTTGGGAAGAAGGTTGAACCGATCCCGCTTCGGGGACGGTTCCGGCACGATTCATGACGCTGGCTCCACGCTTATCCCGGCGGCTTCCTCGCATCGCAATGACAGGCGATAGGAACGCAAGCGCACCTCAAGCGGTCCGCCAAACGCGGCGCGGCGCGATACTTCCACTTCGGTCCCGCTGGTGAAGCCTAGTTCCATCAGGCGGCAACGGTTCGGACCGGCAACCGAGGCGACCCGGCCTTTTGTTCCTTTAGGCAGACAATCGAGGCTACAGGCTGTGCCCGTCGTCGGGCAAGCAGGGACGGTGTTGTTGGGTTTTTTGCTGTCGTGAGCGTTCATGCCGCGTGGTCGCAATCGTTTCCGTGATAGTAAAGACCGGTCAGTAAGGCAAATTGCCCTATTCACCGGTCGTGGTGCGTTATTGTACCAATGCAGAAACCCGGCGTCAATAGTGGCGACCGATTTAGTCGGTGATTTTGTTGGCAATCTTTATCGGCTTTGACGATAAAGGTATTTCGCAGACGTAACCTTTCGCCGTTGGTTCACGTTTTCTGTGTATGAACCTGTGGGGCGATTTGAAAAGCGCGAACGCCATGTACCTGAAAGCGGTGCTGTTCCTCGTGTCAGGAATCGCCTGTGCGGTCGGTCTACTTCTCCAATCGCCGGATCTGCGAACGGCATTCCTGCTTGCGGTACTGATCTGGTCGTTCTGCCGCCTGTATTACTTCCTTTTCTATGTGATCGAACGATACATAGACCCATCGTTTCGATTCGACGGCATCTTCTCGGCAATACGCTATCTGCTCAAAAAAGCGAAAACGAAAGGCGTGACTGACGATTCAAATGTTTCGCGAAAGTAGATCCTGCAAGGTTTGCATGTCTGGTGGGAGGGGGAGCGTGAAGGAAAGTCGTTCGTCGGTGCGCGGGTGAGTGAACGATAACTTATAGGAGTGTAGTGCTTGCCCCTGCATGGCGGCGATGTGTTCGTTGAGTTTGTTCCGTAATGCATTGTCACGGACCCACTCGGAACTGACTTTTCGCTCACCGCCATAGACCGGATCGGCGACAACCGGGTTGCCGATGTAGGAGCAATGAACGCGGATCTGATGCGTTCGCCCGGTTTGTAGCACGCACTCGACGAGCGAGATTGCCCCGCTTGGCTCTTTCATGAAAACATGCGTCTGTGCGTGCCGACCGACCACGTCGCTGCCCAATTCAACGACCGCCATCTTTTTACGGTCGGTCGCGTGTCGTCCAATCGGGGCGTCAATCACGGCTTCGTTAAACTGCGGACGCCCCCAGATATAGGCGAGATAGCGTCGTTCCGCTGTTTTGGCTTGAATCTGTGATTGGAGGTGGCGGTGCGCCAGATCGTTTTTGGCGACCATCATCAGCCCGCTCGTATCCTTATCCAACCGGTGGACGATGCCCGGTCGCTCCTCGCCGCCGATACCGCTTAGGTCAGAACGGTGATAGAGCAAGGCATTCACCAGTGTCCCCGAAGCCGCACCGGGAGCGGGATGCACGACCAACCCTTTTTGCTTGTTGACCACAAGGAGATCGGCGTCCTCGTATACGACGTCGAGCGGTATGTTCTCGGCGACGATTTCGGTGGGTCGGGTCGGCGGTACATCCAGAGTGACCGAATCGCCGGGAACCACTTTCGCGCTCGGCTTCGCAACAACGCCGTTGATCTGCGCGCCTCCCGAACCCACGATACGCTGTATCTGCGACCGCGAAAACAACGGGATGCGTACCGCAAGGAAAACGTCCAGCCGCTCCCCGTTCTGTTCCGAAGCAACAACGAATGACTGCTCCTCTGTTTCATCCGGTGCCGGAGCCAGATCGTCATCGTCAATATCGGGAGGTGTTGGATTCATGATAGCAATAGGGACACGGTGCGACGATCAGAGTTTATACACGGATCACGCGGCGGGAGTGGATAGATTCTGATTGTCGGTCGAGACCGGTCCCGGTTCCGGCGAGGTGTTATCGTAAGCCCGCATCCGATACACGTAGTATGCCCCGGCAAGGAGTGCGATTGCCAGACACGCGACTTGCGCGGTGGTCAGGGAAGCGATACCGGATAGGTCCGCCGTCGCGCCTTCGCGGAAAAACTCGACGATGAACCGGTAGAGCGAATAAAGAAGAGCAAAAAGAAGGATCAATTGCCCGCGAAACTGTCGCCGCTTCTCGACCAGGACCAGAACACCATAGATGACCGCCGCCGCAAACGCCGAATACAGTTGCGTCGCGTGGACAGTACCCGACAGGAGGGGGAACTGGACGCCGAGCGGATCGGGACACGCACCGCCGAAACAACATCCGTTCAAATAACAGCCGATTCGCCCCCAGAAGTAGCCGATGGCAAGCGAGGGGGCGGCGAGGTCCGCGCTATCGAGCAGATTTCGCTTGCGCAGGTGCATCACGAGAAGCCCGACGCCGACGCCGCCGATCAGACCGCCGAACGAGGTCATGCCGCCGTTCCACATCGCGAAAATCTGACCGGGATGGGCGGCGAACTCCGGCAGGTTCTGCGCGACGTAGGCGAGGCGTCCGCCGATGACTCCGCCGAACAATCCGAAAAGAGCCGCGTCCCAGAGATCTTCCGGTGCGATTTTGTAGCGCATCGCGTGATGCGCCGCCCGCCATGTTCCCAGCAAGAAGCCGATCATCAGGAGCACGCCCCAGGCATGCACCGGGAAATTGCCGACTTTGAATAAAATCGGGTGCATGGTTAGCGTTGCGTCCCTTCCGCTGTTCCTGCGCCAGCCAGCGATGGAGAAGGGGCTTCGTTTGCGTTCAGGGTTGCCGGAACGGCATCGGGTGGCGGGGTCACCGCGACACGCCACGCTAAAAGGACGATGCCGATGGAGATCGCTGTATCGGCAACGTTAAAAATCGGGAAATTGATGAGACGGGCATCGAAAAGGTCCACCACGAAACCAAGGCGGGCGCGGTCTATGCCGTTGCCCAACGCGCCGCCCAAAGCAAGCCCGAGCGACGTCCCCAGTAGCACCGGAATACGGGAACCGATGCGCCGCTGCGCCCACACGATCCCCCCCATCACCAACACAGCCGCCCCAATGAGGAAAACCCGTTGCCCTTGGAGTAGCGAGAAAGCCATTCCCTCATTCTGTGTGTACGTCAGATGAAAAACATCTGGGATGACAGCAATACCCTCCCGTCCGAGGGGGCGCAACGTGTTCATTGCCCACACTTTGACCGATTGATCCAGAGTCGCGACCAGAAGAGCGACTGTGTACAGCAAGGCGGCAGACATCGTTCTTTCGCCTGCCGCCGCCTGTGTCGCTGTGACTATTGTGTTGAGGGGGTTTTCCCGAGTGTCCGCGCTGTTCAAGCGTTGTTGTACCGTTCGTCTGTAGCCTGGTATTCGCCGTCTTCCGCTTCCTCTACAGTGAGCGTCGCGTACGGCATGGCTTCTAACCGCTCTTTCGCAATTGCCGTGCCGGAAAGGTCGGATAACCCGTATGTGCCGTCCTCTATCTTCGCCATTGCCCGTTCAATCTGGGCAAGGGTGTTGCGTTCGTTTTCCATCAGCGCGGCATCCTGCGTCCGCAACTGCAACTCGGTCCCCAAGTCGGCGGGGTGATTTCCCGCCGTCGAACTTTCCGCTCTATCGGAGCCGGTGGTATTCAATCCGTCCGCATCCTGCTCTGACATCCTAGAAAGAGTTTCCTCGGTAGACGTTTTAAGTTCCAATAATTGCGTTTTAAACGCCGAAAAATCCAAGTCGGTTCGCTTCATCGTGTCTGCCATATTGTACCGTTCTCCCTGTATTTACGCTCCCCGTTTGCAGGGAGGTTCCATCAAAGGCGATACCTTGTTTCGGGACGATTCAAACGTGCAACCAAACATCCGACAAGCCGAAATAAATTTTCGAAATGATTTTCTCGTGGCGAACTTTCCCATTCCCACCATTTGTACTGTCTATGGAGAATTTTTACATGAACCGTTTTTCAAGTGCCGCGGTCGGCCGAGTGATTGCCTCTCTTGTTCCTCTACTCGCTGTCATTATCGGGTGTGTTCGCGTCGATGCCGCGCAACCGAAAGTGGGTGACAAGGCACTCCCTGTCACCTGGACTGCTCTGGACGGGAACAAAGTCTCGCTCTCAACGCTGACGAAGCAAGGACCTGTCGTACTGGTCGTTCTACGCGGCTTCCCCGGCTATCAATGTCCGGTTTGTACGATGCAGGTTGGGGGTTTGATTTCCTCGGCAGAGCAATTGGTTGCGGCGAAGGCGCAAGTCGTTCTCGTGTATCCCGGACCCGCGGAAGGTTTGAAACAACATGCGACCGAGTTCGTAACAGGGAAGCAGATTCCGAAAAATTTTCGCATCGTCTTGGATCCGGATTTCGCGTTCACGAATCAATACGGTCTGCGTTGGAACGGGGCTGGCGAAACCGCGTATCCGTCTACATTCGTCATCAAAAAGGGTGGCGATGTGGTTTTCGCGAAAGTCAGCAAGTCACACGGCGGACGTTCGACAACCCCGGAGATACTCAAAGCATTGGGGCAATAGATATATCGGACGCGTTGCTACCGGGAAATATCGAAGACCGGTAACAACGCGCTCCGCCAGTGTGCTCAGGCACGAACGTAGTCTGCCTGCACGGCGCGTTCCGGGGTACCGTTCCAGGGAATCACGTACATCATCATCTGTAACTCTTGAGGAGTCGGTTGTGTGATCGTGATCCGCCACCCCCAATCCGGGTCAGGCGGAGCCTCGAACGTACCGTTCAGTTCAATCGCGCCCGCTTCAGCGACGCTCCCTTTCAGCACCAGTAGCGAACCACTCTGATGCCAGGAATCTCCCCAGGCACCACTGGTGGTTTCGGAATCGTTTTCGTTTCCGGTCAAGAGAAAACCCTCATGGTTGTTTCCTGCGAGACTCCACGTGTACGCGAAGGAGAGAAACTTGCCCCTGGCAACGGTTTTTACGGAAAGTCGCGATTCGGAAGACGTTTCCTTTTCGGGTTCGGGGAGCCAGTTGCACCATAGTGTGCTTTTCCCCACCCAATCGCCGGTCAATTGATCCTGTAATGCAGTTAATTTCATAGTCCAATCCTACTAACTTCCAGTTCGCAGATCAGGAAACACCATTCGTACAATATTTTGGTAGGATCGCGTTCGAAACCGTTGCTCTCGTCTGATACGATAGAACAACCATGCGTGAAATTAAAGTAGGTATTTTAGGATTCGGAACGGTCGGGTCGGGAACCGTCAAGATTCTTCAGGATAACACGGACGCTATTTCCGCCCGTATCGGAGCAAAAGTCGTCGTCAGTCGTGTCGCCGTCCGCGATATAGCGAAGCCGCGAGAGGTTTCCCTTCTTTCTACCGCACTGACCACTAATCCCGAAGACATCACCGATGATCCGGAGATCGAAATCGTCGCCGAACTCATCGGCGGGGTCGAACCGGCGCGTTCTCTGGTTGCGCGGGCGATCGCAAACGGAAAGAATATCGTCACCGCAAACAAAGAAATGGTCGCAAAAGTCGGGCATGATCTGCGTCTCGCCGCACAATCTTCCGGCAAGGACTTCTTCATGGAAGCGAGCGTTGCCGGAGGGATCCCTATCATAGCCACCCTCGGCGAATCGCTCGCCGGAAATCACGTACGCGAAATCGCGGGAATCGTCAACGGCACGACGAACTATATCCTGACCAAAATGACCGAAGAGGGGGCGGCATTCGAGAAAGTTCTCGCCGAAGCCCAGGCGCTCGGTTATGCCGAAGCCGAACCCTCCTCCGATGTGGACGGATATGACGCGCAGTACAAGATCGCGATTCTGGCTTCGCTGGCATTCGGGTCGCGAATCAACGTGGAAGACGTACAGGTCGAGGGAATACGCCATATTTCGCCCCGTGACATCATCGTGGCAAAAGAACTCGGCTATCGTATCAAGCTTCTGGCTACCGCACAGGGGTTGCCGAATGGGATACGCGTGCGGGTCAACCCCGCGTTGCTCCCGCTCAAACACCCGCTTGCCACCGTGGACGGCGTATTCAACGGCGTGTTCGTGCGCGGCGATGCGGTAGGCGATCTGACCCTGAT
This sequence comes from Armatimonadota bacterium, assembly GCA_014381035.1. The sequence continues at coordinate 13,266 of JACMIS010000586.1, read as the reverse complement.
CGGACGTGGCGCGGGAAGCCTTCCGACCGGCAGTGCCGTGGTCGGAGATATTATTCACTGCGCACGGAACATCGTCGCCGGTGCCACCGGACGTGTCCCGTATACATCCTCCCACGATCTGCCGATGTTGTCCGCCGCGTCGGCATGGTCCAAGTTTTACGCCCGGGTCCGTGTTTTGGACCGACCGAAGGCACTCGCCGCCATCGCCATTATATTTGGAGACCACGACGTTTCTATTGAATCGGTCATCCAGCGTGCCATGCCCGACGAAGAAGCCGAGATCGTCTGGGTGACGCACGAGGTGCGCGAACGCGATGTTCAGGCAGCCTTATCGGCGATACACGCCCTCCCCGTGGTTCGAAGCGTGGACACGGCACTTCGCGTTATGGAGTAAAATCGCTCCGAAAAGGGAAGAACGTTGCTATAGGAGAAACAACTATGTCAACTAATTCAATATCGTTAGGCTCGGGCGGCGCGAACGCCCCGGGACAAGACCCGCGAAAATCCGATACCGGTAAAGTGGCGGAAACAACCGACACGTTTGACCGCGATTTACATGGCGATGATCGCGCCGGACAGCACGGAGGATCGAGTCCGACCCGAACCTACTCTGCCTACGATGTAAAATCGTTGCATGAAAAATTAGCCGATTTCGATAACGGGGAACTCAAGCGCATCCCGGTTCTCGCACATGGGGAACGATTGGAACAGGGTGGCAAATACCTCGACCTGTCCGACGATGAACATACCGTTTTCACCGCGCAGGGGAGTCTGGAAGCGCAAGACCCGCACCTGTATGTACCGAAGTCCGGAACGGATTATCAATTATGGAACCGTCTCACCGGGATCGATGTCGCGGTAGACGCGTCGCCAGCAGACGATTTGGCACCCGCACGGTAGATACTGTCCCCGCCCCTGTCAAAATGAGACAGGGGCGTTTTTGTTCTCTCACCCGCATAACGATACAATAGTTTGCCATGAATCCTGAACCTCTTGATCACACGACTTCGACTCCGCAACTAACCCTCACTGACAAACTTGCCACGCTCCCGACAAACCCCGGCTGTTATATTTACAAAGACACGACTGGCACGATCATCTATGTCGGTAAAGCCATCAACCTGAAAAATCGGGTTCGTTCCTACTTCCAGAAGTCGGCGAACCATTCGCCCAAAACGCGGCGACTGGTGCAAAACATTACCGATATGGAGTGGATCGTTACCGACACGGAGTTGGAAGCACTGGTACTCGAATGTAACCTGATCAAGCGGCACCGACCCAAGTACAATATCCGTTTGCGTGACGACAAGCATTATCCGTACCTGCAACTGACCATGTCGGAACCGTTCCCGCGACTTCTTGTTACGCGGCGTGTCAAGACGGGCGATGGTAACAAATATTTCGGTCCTTACACTTCCGGGCACGCGGTGTGGCAAAGCATGGACCTGATTTACAAGATCTTTCCGCTCGTGACGTGCCGTAAAGCGTGGAAGAACACCGAGCACGAACGCCCTTGCCTGTATCACCACATGGGACGGTGTCCGGAAGCACCCTGCGCGAGTCTCGCGGACAAGGAGCGGTACTGGCAGGGTGTCAAGGACGTGGAGATGTTTCTTTCGGGACGCCAGGACAAACTGATCAAGGATATGGAGGCGAAGATGGAAGCCGCTGCCGAGAGTCTGGAGTTTGAGCGGGCGGCAAAACTGCGCGACCAGTTGAACTCGGTAAAGCAGATCGTCGAACGGCAAAAAGTGATTTCGACGACCACCGGCGATCAGGATGTAGTGGCGGTCGTCGCGGACGATACTGGTGCTTGCGTACAGATGTTTTTTATTCGTGGTGGCAAACTCATCGGTCAGGAGCATTTCCTGTTGGACGGCACTGATAGCGAGGGCGGCTTGACGGAAGCGACCTCCGAATTTTTGAAACAGTACTATCAGGACGCGGCGTTCGTACCGAGCGAGATTCTCTTGCCGACCTACGTGGAGGAGTCCGAGATAATCGAATCGTGGCTCAAGCAGAAAAAGGGCGCGAAGGTCACTCTCACCGTTCCCAAGCAGGGCGAGAAGAAGAAACTGCTGGAAATGGCGGCGACCAACGCGGAACTCGCGCTCCAACAGATCAAGGCGCACTCGGCGGCGGAGCAGGGGCGGATAGACAGTTCGCTCCGTCAACTCGCCGAATATCTGGAAATGCCGGAAAACTCTTTGCGGCGCATCGAAGCCTATGACAACTCGAACGTTCAGGGGCGGCACGCCGTCGGTGGGATGATCGTTTTCGAGGAAGGTAAGCCGAAAAAGAGCGAGTATCGCCGCTTCAAGATCGAGCAATCGGAAGGTACACCGAACGACTTTGCGATGATGTTCGAGATGCTGTCGCGTCGTTTCAATCAGATGACCGAGAATAACGCCAAATTCGCGCAAAAGCCGGATTTGATTTTGATTGACGGTGGGAAAGGACAGCTCTCGGCGGCGCAGGACGCGATGAAGCAGTTCGGTTTCAATTTCCCGATGATCGGTCTCGCCAAGCAGTTCGAACTCGTCTTCGTCCCTGGACGCGCCGAACCAATCGAATTACCACGGAATTCGCCTGCTTTGTTTTTACTGCAACGTGTCCGCGACGAGGTACACCGATTCGCGATCACGTATCACCGCAATGTGCGCGGGCGAGCGGCAAATATGTCGGTGCTCGATGAAATCCCCGGCATCGGTCCGCTCCGCCGCCGCAACTTGCTTAAATACTTCGGTTCGGTCGAGCGAATGAAGAACGCCGGGGTTGAAGATCTGGCGAAAGCACCCGGAATGAGCAAACCTGCCGCGCAAGCCGTTTATGACCACCTGCGTGCCGGTTAACTTCCCAGAATAGTATCTTTAGCCGGTCAAATCTAGTTCCGACATGAGTTGGGGAAGAAACGCGGTAGAGATGTCGTTACTCCGGTAGCGGTCGTCCGCCAGTATGCGGTGCAGGAACGGTATATTGGTCGGGATGCCTTCCACAACGAACTCGTCCAGACAGCGGCGCATCCGGGTAATCGCCTCGGCGCGGGTTTCGCCCCAAACGATCACTTTGGCGAGGTTGCTGTCGTAAAACGAGGGCATAAGATAACCGCCGTAGATTTGTGTGTCAATCCGGACACCAAGACCACCGGGGAAACGTACACTGGTCAACAACCCCGGGCTCGGGGCGAACCCTCGTTGCGGGTCTTGCGCGGTGATGCGGCACTCAATGCTGTGACCGTGCCAGCGGATCTGGTCTTGACGGAGCGGCAACGGTTCGCCCGCCGCGATTCGAATTTGCCATTGCACCAGGTCTATTCCGGTTACGGCTTCGGTGACGGGGTGCTCCACCTGAATCCGGGTGTTCATTTCCATAAAATAGAAATCACCCTCCGGTGTCCAGATAAACTCCACAGTGCCCGCGTTCGTGTAACCGACCGCCTTCGCCGCCTTTACTGCCGCGTCGCCGATGGTGAGGCGTTGTTCTAACGAGAGTGTTGCGGACGGTGCTTCTTCGACCACTTTTTGATGCCGGACAGTTTGTACCGAACATTCCCGCTCGCCGAGGTGAATACAGTTGCCGTGCTCATCCGCTAAAATCTGCACCTCGATGTGGCGCATAGACGTTACATACTTTTCGATGTAAACGTCCGCGTTGCCGAATGCCGCCGCCGCTTCGGACTGAGAAACCTTCAGTGCGGCGATAAGCTCATCCTCGGTGTGCACGACACGGATTCCACGCCCGCCACCGCCTGCGGTCGCTTTCAGAATAACCGGATATCCGATTCCCGCCGCGACGCGCAATGCTTCCGCTTCGGACCCGACGACGCCCTCTGAACCGGGGACCGTGGGTACCCCGGCGCGTTTGGCGGTTTCGCGGGCGGTCGCTTTATCACCCATCGCCTCGATTGCGGTGATCGGGGGACCGATAAACTTGATTCCCGCCGCTTCGCACACTTCGGCGAAGGAGGCGGTCTCGGAAAGAAAGCCATAGCCGGGATGGATCGCTTCCGCACCGGTAATCAATGCCGCCGACACGATATTGGGAACATTCAGGTAGGAGTCCTTGCCCGGACCGGGACCGACGCACACCGATTCGTCGGCGAGATGAACCGGTAAGGAATCGGCGTCCGCTTGAGAGTAGACCTGAACGGTGGCGATGTCCAGTTCCTTGCAGGCACGAATGATCCGAACAGCGATTTCGCCGCGATTGGCGACCAGTATTTTCTTAAACATAGTTTTGGTTAGTGGCAAGTGGTTAGTGGCAAGTGACCGCTGGTCAGAGAACCAAGCACATCCATCGCGGATGACTTGACTCTGACCACTTGCCACTAACCACTATCTTCACTCATTCTCGCCCGTGTCAATCGAGGTTTGTGGAATGTTCGGAAGGGATACACCGCCCGGACCGACATTCGTCCGTTGGGGGGCAGTGGGGGCGGGCACACCAGGTGCCGTGGTTGCGGGCGGTACTGCCGCCGCGCCGACAGCACCGGTTATCGGGTCATAGGCGAGCGGTTGCCGCGTCACTTGATCCAATAGCATTTCGTCGGTGACACCATACGATTTGAGGGCTTGCAGATTCGGAGGATTCTGATTATCGTTCGAGTCCTTATACATCATTATCGCTTGATTGATTTGTCCCGTGTAGGAGATCCCCGCAGTGTCTTTCGCGCGTTGGATCGGGGTCCGCTTCTTTTTGTCCTTTTCCCCGGCACCCGTGAGGCGGGGAATCAGAAGCGATGCCAGCACGGCGATAATCACGATGACAACCAGGATCTCTATAAGCCCGAATCCCGCTCGCTCTTGTTGCTTACGCATCATTTTCTTGTTCCTCTTTCGCTATATCCGCGATGATTTCAAACAAGGCTTGTCCGTACTCGACTGGCTGCCCGTCAACCACGAATATTTCCGAAATAGTACCCGAAATCGGCGCGGATATTTCGTCGGATAAGCGCATCACTTCGATCAAACCGATGGTCTGACCCGCTTTGATCACGCTACCGACACCAACCGGCACTTTCTGTGCTGCACGGAATACCCCGACGAGTGTGGAAGTGACCAGGGTGTCTGTCGATGGGGTGGGAGCCGTTACAACCGCAGTGTTAGCAAGTGTCGACACCGGAACGGCGGGCTTGCTCGTGGGACGGGGTTTCTTTTCCGCAGAGTGCAGAGCGCGTCGAAAGCGAAGGGTACCCTGCAACGGTGAGCGGACTTCCATTTCTGCCAGTCGGGGTGCGTTTGCAAACGCTTCCGCGAATGCTTCGATGATTGAATGATCCATTGGTGCTTACATTTATATCTTGATTTTGAACACACACCATTCCAAAAACTGGAGCATTTTCGAGACGATGACAATGGTCGCCGCGCCGATAAATATCCATGCTACAGCCGAGGAGGAGTTGCCGACTTTTACTTTATCATTTCCCGGCAAAAACGAGAACCGGTTAATAACCATTTCGATGCCGTCGACGACCGCAGCCGCGTTCGTCTGGAACTGCATCGCCACATAGCCGCACAAAATAACCGTCCCAATCAACACAATGGGAAGCAACAACTGGTATTTTTCGCGCTGGTGCTCGTTGTAGATGACGCAGTTTCGGCACCGCTCGCGCTTCTGCCCTGCACTCAGTTCTATTCGCCGTGGTGCCTGAGAGTGCGTGGGCGGGGATGGATTCATACCGCCCATCCCTGCCGGTGCCGGTGCCCCGACCCCGATCATCTGAAACCCCGATGCCATGGGATCAGGGACGGCATTCATATCGTTTCTCGGCGCGGTAGCCATATTGGCAAAGCGCGAATTGCCCCCTGCCATCGGCAATGTTTGCCCGGTCACCTTCGCCGCCGCTTGCGAGACAATGTCTTCCTCGCAATAGCAGCCGCGTTTCTGTTGCCAGCAAGCCTGTCGCTTCAGGAAAATCGGGCAATGCGGTCGGATGAAGTCACGACAGAACGGTCCTTCCCAGCATTTACCGAGCGGGGAGGTGCGCGCGGGGCGACCCGCGTTTTCTTGCTTGGCACCGGTCCCGTACGTCATTTTCTCGACTTTGACAGTCGGGCGTTCGCGCACGGTTCGGATCAACCGCTGAACGACGTCGTAGCAGATGAATAGCCCTCCCACCAATGCGGGAAGGCGAACGCCGCTCGAAAAGGAATTGTAAACGTTGCCCAGAGCGACCGATTTTGTCGCCGCGTAAGCCTCGCCGCCGAATTGCTGGAAACCGACGGGAATACCGAACCCGATCAACAGGGCGCCCGCGAGAAGTGCGTAGCCCAGTGCCTCTTCTCCGAAATAGACGATCGCACAAAGGACCGAACCGATGCCAAACCCCCACGTCATCAGCATCTGAGCGAGCGATATATTACTCAAAGCGGCGGCTTGAGCCTCTTTGGAGACGGACGCGAAATCGCCATAGTTGCCAAAGATCAGGGAGGCTAAAAGCCATAAAGTGCCGATAGCACCGGCGGCGAGACAAATGAACGTTGCAAAAGTAAGGATTTGAAAAACCGGACCGCCAAGCATGGTCTGGAGAGAGGGGCGTTCCGACGAATCGTCGCTTATGATCATCAAAGAAACCTGTGATCCTTCATAAATGTAGGAATACGCGGCGACGAGAACCGTGCGAAATGTCTACCGAAGGTAAACACCTCGCACGGCTTCGGTCAGGATTTCACCCGTTCGAGATAAGTGTCGGTTCGGGTATCTACTCGGAGTTTTTCGCCTATGTTGATAAAAAGCGGGACCATCACTACTGCGCCACCTTCGAGTGTTGCCGGTTTGGTTCCGCCGGTCGCTGTATCGCCCCGGACACCGGGGTCAGTCTCGATTACTTCCAATTCCGCGAAGTCGGGGAGGTTGACACCGACAATGTCTTCCTTATGTAATACGACCTGAATTTCCGTGTTTTCCTTCAGGTATTTTGCTTGCTGACCGATCTGGGACACAGGGATACTGATCTGCTCGAAGGATTCCGAGTCCATAAGATGGGCTTCGTCTTCCAGAGAATAAAGGTACTGCATCGGGCGGCGCTCTAAGACTGCCTGGTCCATGCGCTCGCCGGCTCGCCAAGTCTTGTCAATCGTCGCACCCGTTTTCAGATTCTTCAATTTGGAGCGGACGAACGCACCACCCTTACCCGGTTTAACATGTTGAAATTCAACGATAGTAAAAATATTGCCTTCATAGATGAGAGAAAGGCCGTTGCGGAAATCACTGGTGTCCATATTACGTATAACCGTTGTAGCAAGCGGAGCGGGCAACAGATACTCCGGTTAAAAAACAGGAGAAACCGGTTGCAGGCGCGAAACTTGCAGGTATCCCTAATACCGTGGGTTTGATTCGTGCGCTCCGTGCCACCGGTTGATTATAGCACACCGCCATTATTGTTCGCATTTGAATTTATAACGATAGCCATGAAAAGCATTCATAACCTCTTAGATGTCGCGCTGAAATCCCGCGCTTCCGACCTTATTTTGAAAGCCGATGCTCCCCCGGCTCTTCGAATTGACGGGCGCATTCAGTCGCGCACCGACATTGGGACCCTCTCCTTCGCGGAGATGCACGAGATGGCGATGAGCATCCTGTATTCGTCCACCCGCGATAATCTGGTCCGTGCGGGAACCGCGGCGGGCGATGACGAACGGATCGGTGCCGAAGTGGCGGGCGAGAACGCAGACGATTTGATGCGCCGCCTTCTGGATCAACAGGAGATAGACGCCGTGTTTACGGTTTCCGGTCTGGTGCGGGTGCGGGCGAATCTCTTCCTACAACGGGGTGCCATCGGTGCCGCACTTCGATTAATACCGCTACGTCCGCATAGTCTCGACGCCTTGATGCTTCCCAAAGTCTTGAAAGAGCAAGCGATGTTGCCGCAAGGGTTGATCATGGTCACGGGACCGACCGGGTCGGGAAAATCTACCACGCTAGCCGCGCTTGTGGATCATGTCACCGAACATCGCCGGGCGAACGTCGTCACTGTCGAAGATCCCATCGAGTATGTGTTCGAGGATAAAAACTCGGTAGTTTCCCAGCGCGAAGTGGGCGCGGACACCCGGTCGTTCGCGACCGCACTTCGTGCGGTGATGCGGCAGACGCCGGACGTGATCGTTATCGGGGAGATGCGCGATGCCGATACTATCCGGGTGGCACTGACGGCAGCCGAAATCGGACATCTGGTTATTACCACCCTGCACACGATCAGTGCGGTGGGCACCATAGACCGCATACTGAATGCGTTCCCGCTCCACGAACGCGAACAGGTGCGCTTACAACTCGCGGCAACCCTGAGCTGTGTCGTCTCGCAACGCCTCGTATTACGTGCGACCGGCACGGGTCGTGTCCCCGCTGTGGAGGTGATGACAGGGTCGCCAACGATCAAGAAGCAGATCGAGGACGGCGAATCTTATAGCGATATTTACAACAGTATCAAAGAAGGGGGACACTTCGGAATGAATACTCTCAACCAGTCACTCCAACAACTGGTGCAGGCTCGGGGCATCACTGCCGAAGAGGCATCCGCGGCAACCAACAATCTGACAGAACTCAAGCAGATGTTGCGCTCTTCCCGACACTGAACATAAAGAAAAGCAGGAATCTTCCATGATGGTGTTTGATTAACACCCATGGCGTTATCTGTCGAAAACTTGACGAAAACCTATCCGAATGGCGTTCGAGCGTTAGATGGCGTATCCCTATCCATAGAACGCGGATTATTCGGTCTTTTGGGTCCGAATGGCGCGGGAAAATCCTCCCTGATGCGCACCATCGCCGCACTGCAAGATCCGGACTACGGGACAGTATTGTTCGACGGCGTGGATATTGTCCGTGACAAGGATTACGTTCGTCAACGCCTTGGGTATCTGCCGCAAGAATTTGGTTTCTATCCGTCGCTGACCGCGGAAGCCACTCTCCATCATTTCGCGGTATTGAAGGGCATCACAAACACCCGCGAACGCAACGAGATCGTGCCGCGGCTTCTGGTGCAGGTAAACCTGTATGACGCACGCAAGAAAAATGTCGGTGGGTTTTCCGGGGGGATGCGTCAACGACTCGGTATCGCCGTCGCCCTATTGAATCGTCCGCAACTGATCATCGTTGACGAGCCGACCGCCGGACTCGATCCGACGGAACGGCACCGCTTTTTGAATCTACTCTCGGAAGTCGGCGAAAACGCGATTGTGATTCTATCTACGCATATTGTGGAAGACGTGCGAGAGTTATGCGAGCGGATGGCAATCATCTCTCGGGGGCGTGTCATCGCCCAAGGTAGCCCTGAGGCGGTCATCGCGCACGAAGTGCAGGGACATATCTATAAACGCGCCAGCTTGAAGGCGGAGATTGCCAGTCTCCAATCACAGTACCGGGTGGTGTCTATTCGCCTGGTGAGCGGCACGCCGGTCGTATTCATCTACAGCGAAGCACCGCCAGGTAATGGTTTCACTCCGGTAGACGCCGACCTGGAGGACGCTTACTTTTTCTATACGAGCAGACAACGGATGGGAGAATCACCAAGTGGGTAACGGCTTTCGGGAAATGGTCCGCTTCGAACTCCGGTATCGGGCAAAGTCAGTAACGACGTATATTTTTTTCGCAGTGTTATTTATACTCGCACTTGCCATTATGTCCGTGGATACATCCTTTGTGTCCAATCGGGACGGTCAGTCTTATATCAATTCGCCACAGTCCCTCGACATCGTCGCCGTCGTACTGGTCTCGCTCAGTGCCACGATGATCTCGGCAATCGCCGGGATCGGCATCTACCGGGATTTCGAATCCAACACGCACGAACTATTTTTCTCGACACGCTTGACGAAAGCCCAGTACTGGTACGGGCGGTTTATCGGTTCGTTTCTGGTCACCCTTATTGTTTACTCCGCGATCCCCCTTGGCTTTCTCGCGGGGAGCGCGGCACCTTGGGCGCACAAAGACGTTCTGGGTCCCTTCCGCGCCGACGCGTATCTTGCCTTGTGCTGTCAATTTCTGATCCCGGACATCTTTTTTATTTCCGCATTGTTTTTCGTCGGTGGCGCGCTCACCCGAAGTCTTCTCGCGATATACACACAGGGAATCGTACTCCTCGCCCTCTGGGTTGGTTCCATATCGCTACTGGGCAGTTTGGAGAATCGTACCATCAGCGGTTATTTGGAGCCGTTCGGCATGTCCGCGCTGTCTAACGCGACCAAATATTGGACGATGTATGAGCAAAACTCGCTCCTTGTGCCATTCAATGGTGTGCTTCTCCAGAACCGGCTTCTCTGGTTTGGGGTCGGCTTGACGGTACTCATTGGCGGATATTTTGTGTTCGATTATGCCCATTCGCCCCGGTCATTGCGCAAATCAGCGGCGAAGTCCACGCCGGGGGCATTATCACCATCGGACGATATGGTACAGATAACGCCGTCCGCCCCGACAGGATGGCGTTATCACCTGACGACGTTCGGATTCCTGCTTCGTTTTTATACGACAGACGTCGTCCGTAGCGTGCCATTTCTGGCTATCACGCTAACCGGTGTCGGATTGCTGGTGATCACGTCTGCGAGTGCCGACGAAGTTTTCGACACGCCGGTGTTTCCAGTCACGCGGGTAGTGCTCGAAAGTATCACCGGAACATTCCAAATGTTCTTCTATGCGTTGATTACATTCTATGTTGGCGAATTGGTATGGCGCGAACGAGTCCTGCGTGCCGATCAGACCACGGATGTTTTACCCGTCTCCTCCCTGACCGTAGTTCTGGCGAAACTGGGCGCGGTGGTGGGTATGATCGCAACGCTCAATTTCGTGCTGATTTTGACCGGGGTGTTTATTCAAATCTCTAAAAGCTTCTACCAGATAGACTTGCCCTTGTATTTTAGCTGGCTATATGGAGTCGAGATATGGAAATTCGTGATCTTCGCACTGTTGTGTTTCTTTTTGCACACCGTCATCAACCAGAAGTTTGTCGCCCATCTAGCCGTGGTGCTTATTTTTATCGTGAGTGCCACCTTGCGAGAGTGGGGCTACGAGCGTAATTTCTATCATTTCGGCTCCGGAATTGATTTTGTTTATTCGGACATGAACGGATTCGGTTCCTTTCTGGTACCGCTACGATGGTGGCAATTCTACTGGCTGGCTGCGGGGATGTTGCTGTTCTGTTGCGCGCTGAAGGTCTGGATTCGTGGCACGGATACCCGCATCTGGATGCGCTGGCAGGTATCGCATCTCGGCAAAGTCGGTAGAGCCATCGCGGTTGCCGCCGCTATCGCGTTTCTCGGGAGTGGTACTTTTCTGTATTACAACACCGATGTCTTGAACGAGTACACCACAACCTGGCAAGATAACAAGGAACGAGCGGATTACGAGCGGAACTATAAAAAGCGGTATGAGAAGGAACCGCAACCGCATATTACGTCCGTCGTACTTGATGTATCGCTTTACCCGGAGCGGCAGAAGTTTGCCCTGATCGGGACGTACCGGTTGAAAAATAAAACGAAAAAACCGGTGCGCGAGGTCATCGTTGATTACAGTTCACAGTTGACCATTAACAAGTTTACCTGGAGCGTTCCGACGAAGCGCGGAGTGACGGACGACGATATCGGGTTCCGCACCTATCGACTGGACAAGCCACTCGCGCCGGGTAGTGAGATTACATTCACTTTCCACCTCGAAGATAAGCAACAGGGGTTTTCGAATGACGGTTCCAATGCGCGAATTTTTGAGAATGGGACGTTTCTGACGCTCCCTGCGCCAACAATCGGGTATCAGCCAGACTCGGAGCTCAGCGAAAAAGAAGAGCGGGAACGGTACGGATTGAAGCCACGACGGGTCATGGCACCGGTGACCGATCTTCACGCCCGAAATGTCACTTATATCGGAAACGACGCCGACTGGATCGCGTTCGAAGCGACAGTAAGGACTGCGCCGGATCAAACCGCAGTCACACCAGGCTATCTAGTCAAAGAGTGGAAAGAGAACGGCAGACGGTGTTTCACTTACCGCATGGATGCCCCGATACGAAACTTTTATTCGATTCTGTCGGCACGATACCGTGAAAAGCGCGATACCTGGAAAGCGGTGGATGGAAAAGTGGTCCCGCTTACCATCTATCATCATCCAGGGCACGAGTACAATTTGGAACGGATGTTCTCCGGGGTCAAAGGTGCATTGTCGTACTGCTCGCGCTACTACGCGCCCTATCAGTTCCGTCAACTGCGGATTTTAGAGTTCCCGAACTATGTCCAACTCGCGCAATCGTTTCCGAACACGATCCCGTATTCCGAGGGCATCGGGTTCATTGCGCGGGTGGATGACACTACGAACGACGTGGATTATCCGTTTTACGTTTCCGCCCATGAAACGGCGCACCAATGGTGGGCGCATCAGGTAATCGGAGGAAACGTCGAAGGGTCGGAAATGTTGTCCGAGTCGCTTTCCGAGTATACATCACTGATGGTGATGCGCGAGAAGTACGGGCGGGATTATCTGCGTCATTTCCTTCGCTACAATTTAGACGAGTATCTCTCCGGTCGGAAAGATGACAACAAGGGGGAAAACCCGCTCGTTCGGTCCCAGCATCAGCAGTACATTCACTATAATAAAGGGTCGCTGGCATTCTGTGCGCTGGCAGACCGCATCGGGGAAAAGCGACTGAATGCTATCCTATCCCGATTTCTGCGTGACAACCGTTTTCAGGAGCCGCCCTATACGACCGGGGCGGATCTGGTGGCGTATTTGAAACAGGGGGCGACGAAAGCGGAACAGGCGTATATCCGCGACCTGTTTGAGAAGATCACCCTGTATGAATGCCGCGCGGAAAAGGCGACACGCAAAAAACTAAAAAACGGAAAGTGGCAGGTGACGCTCCGTTATGCCGTGTCCAAGTTTTACGCGGACAAGAGCGGAAAAGAGACCCCGGCTCTTCTGGACGACGAACTCTTCGATGTAAATATCTTCGCGGAACCGGACAAAAAAAGGAAAGAGGAAGAACTGCTCGGTAAGTCGCTGATGGAATCGCAAAAAGTGACGGTTTCATCCAGCAAAAAAAGCAAGCCGGGCACCGAAACCCGAAAGGTGGTCTATACGGTGTCCGTCAAACCATATGAGGCAGGGATTGATCCCTACAACGTGATGATTGATCGGACTCCGGACAATAACACCGTCCAGGTCGAGGACGCGAAATAGGTCGAACCGTAAAACCCCCAAAACGACGATGCCCCCGTGCCAATTGGCACGGGGGCATCGTCGTTTTGGGGGTTTTACGGTTCGACCTATTTCGCGTCCTCGACCTGGACGGTG
>JACMIS010000585.1 GCA_014381035.1 Armatimonadota bacterium | reverse complement strand
GGTGACGCGCTTCGAAAGCGAGACCCGATAAAATAACGGGCGGGAGGCGGATCGTATGCGGAATTTTGAACAGCAGTCACGCGAATTAGACGAGGCAGGATACCGTCTCGAATGGGTGAATGGTCTTGCCGTTGTGGAAGCGTCTCCGGTATTTCGCCACCAGACCACGGTGCGGCGCATCGAAAACTCGATCCGTCCAAACACGTTGGGTGATGCGGCTTGCCAATGTGTCGCCGCGTCGGATGTCAATATCCGCTTCCCTGATGGTTCGCGCAAACGCCCCGACATTGCGATCTGGTGCCGTGTACCCGACGAACAGGATACCGAGGTCACACTATTGCCCGAAGCCGTGGTCGAAATTATCAGCAAGGACTACGAGGCAAAAGATCTCGTTATCGGTGTGCCGTTCTATCAGCGGGTCGGTATCCCGGATATTCTCGTATTCGACCCGGAAACAAACATCGTCCGGCACTGGCGCAACGGTGGGAACGAAAAATCCTACCCTTCGCCGGTGACGCTGGACCTGCTGTGCGGTTGTGCGATCACTGTTTGAACGAATAATTATCATGTTACCCGAACTTTTTTACACTCCCACGAAGCGCGATCTGCTCAAACTCACCGGCAAAGACCGGCAATCGTTTTTGCAAGGAATGGTCACGAACGACGTGCTACGCCTGCAACCGGGCGAAGGCTGTTACGCGTTTATGCTGGACGCGACCGCGCATGTCTTAGCCGACATGCGCGTGTTGAACATCGGCGAATACCTGCTTCTCGACCTGGAATCGGGCATGGCACCATTCGTCGCCGAAACGCTCGACAAGTACCTGATCATGGAAAAGTGTCGCATCACCGATGTGACGAGTGATTTTGCTACATTCATCGTGGGCGGGGCGGGGGCGGCTGATTCCGTTTTGGTTTGGTTTGAGGCGGAAGCCCACGATTGGGTTGATGGAAATAACGCCGCAAGGGCTCTAGGTGCGGGCATTTTCGGCGCGACCGCACGGGTGGACGCGGTAGCTGCAAAATGGACGACGGGATCAGTTCCGACATTCAGCCTATACGCCCAAAGCACTGAACCAGGTCAGATTATCGAGATTCTAAACGATGTAGTGGACACCGAACTCCCCGAAGACACGCTCGACGCCTTGCGTATCGAAGCGGGAATCCCGCGATTTGGCGTGGACATGGATAAAACCGTGCTCGCGCCGGAGGTTCGGCAGGACGCCCGCGCCGTTTCCTATAAGAAGGGGTGCTATATCGGACAGGAGATCGTCGCCCGCATTGACGCCCGCGGACACACCAACAAGGGCTTGGTCGGCTTTTTCCTGGACCCGGCGCAATCCACTCTCCCGGAAAACAATGCGCCGGTATTCGCCAGCGACGGCAAGCAAGTCGGGCGCATTACGTCCGCCGCGCTTTCCCCGACGCTCGGCGTTCCCATCGCACTCGGCTACCTGCGCAATGAACACGCCGCACCGACCACGCCGCTCACGGTCGGTTCCCCGGACGGCACGGCAATACAGATAGCGGCGTTGCCGTTCGTAGGCACAAATCAATGATGAGTCAATCATGGATGCCTACCCTCCTCCTGATAGTTTCCATCGTAAACATTTTATGGGCCGGATACTACCTGAAATGGTATGTGCGAAGCGACAGCGGATCACCGGCTAAAAAATCTTATCAGCAAGAACTTTGGAAACATGGGTTGATCGGAGTAATTTGCGGGCTGGATTTCATTCCGAGCGAGACTATACAATTAGTCGTGATTACTATTTTGTTCAACCTCGGAATGTGGCAATTAGTCAATTATTTCCGGCACCGATACTTCAAACGGCGAAGCGTTGCCGTCGGACGGGAGCAGGTACCCAATTGATCAGCGTCTTCTCATTTATCTTTTACATCGGGTTGAGCGCGGCGTTTGTCATGCTCACCAAACACAGCGTGCAACTCTACAAAAACCGGAAGCGGGGGACCCCTCTCCCCGAAGATTGGGGCGCGGCTGTCTGTCTTTACATCGGGTTCGCGCTGTTTGCGCTGTACCATCTTTTACCCACCACTTACCTCGGCAAATATCACCTCTTGTTGGCGTTCGTCGGCGTGAACCTGATGATTGCCGCCGCCGTGTCGCGATTCCGCTACTTCGGGAAGTATAGCAAAACGAAACCGAATCCCGATCTGCACGGACCGAACAAACCGCTAAGGATTCCGAACCGATGACCATTAAAAAATTCGGGATCGGGTGTGGTACGGTCGCGCTCGGCTTGTTACTCTTTCTTGGCTATCGCCTCGCGAACCCGTGGGAATTGTTCCCGTTTCAAGGCTATGAGGTTCGCCGACACCGCATCACGGAGCGGGTACAGGTGAAGGTGGGTGACACGTGGCAACCCGCCTTGAACAACGATCCTTACGCCCCGGCAGTCCCCGAAGCCGACCTAGCCCGCGTGCGGCTCGACGAAGTAGCGTTCGGACCGCGCGGCTATTTCTGCGGCAAAGCGGTCGTGTCCGGCAATAAACCGGTGAAAGGGCGGCTCGCGTTCCTGATTAACGTCGCCGACATCAAATCGGGCAAGCGGCGCGTCATCGAGTCCGAACGTGCTCTGCGCTGTAACGTCGACTTCCGACCGGGAACGCCACAAATTTTCGTCGTACATACCGATATGACACTCCCGACAATGGAGGAGAAATACCGCGTCGAATTGGTACCCGTTCGTTAGTTCTGTGGCGTTTTTGTCCTCCCGGACGGGGGCAACCTTACGTTGCATCGCTTTCACCTGCGGTGCTCGTTTTTTATTTGGCGGGCTTCGGCGGTCGGTTCTTCCCCGCGAATCCGCCGTGTTTACTGTGCCCGGTGTGTGCACATTAAACACGGCGGATTCGCGGGAAAACAG
>JACMIS010000584.1 GCA_014381035.1 Armatimonadota bacterium | reverse complement strand
GGTTTGTGCACCCTTGCCTTATTCGGGAAATTCGCGGGCGTATTCTTCCATGATCCCCCGAACCGTGCGCCGGTAAACGTCTTTCGCCATGCTTTCATTATTACCCGGCGCGTAGCAAACGGCGCAAAACGCTTCCGGTGTCGCTTTGTAAGAATCCTTGTCGTCGCCATGTTTGTGGACGGCATTCCTCGTCAGTCGTCGGTGCCGGATGGTGGGTGCAACCCGGCGATTACGAACGCCGCCCTGAGGCTGATGGGCGGTTCCTGTCGGCTAACCCATGTTCGTCGTAGTCAGGGGCGTCGCTTTTCTGGGCAAAGAGCGTAGCAACAGGACGTGCAGGTAGAGTGCGAGTGGGGCGAGAAACCCCGGAATAAAGGTGAACGGGAACATCCCAATACCTGTGTTCGGAACCTCGGTTTTGATCGCGCCGGAGAACGTGAGGGCGGAACGAACGACGATGTTCGCCAGTAAAGCGATCCCGACGAAGCACCAGACCCGAACGACCGCGTCGTTGGTTCTACGACTCGCGTACAGGTAGGCGACGAGGGGAGCCGAAAGTCCGAAAATGATGTCGAGGTTTCCTCCTTCGAATGTCATGAGTCGCGGGACGAGGCGGTGTTGGTAGAGCCCGTACAAGCCGATCTCGACGAACACCCGGAACACCTGCGCCCCGATGAGCAGTTCCACGGGCACCCGCCCCGCGAACTCCCGGACGCCCTGATGTCGCGCGACGAACGTAGCCATGAACAGGATAACCGGAATCACAAGAAGGGCGGGACCGGGAGGAAATCGCGTGGCGATCACTCCCGCGTAACCCAAGATTCCGGCGTAAAGTAGCCACGCGACGAGAACCGCGATGGAGACCGTTCGTGCCCGCCCCTCCAAATAGAGACAAAATAGTCCGGTGACGATAGTAGCCATTATCCCGGTGAGGAGTAGAAACATACTGGAAAGGATTCCGATGCTCATGAGAGTGTCCCTTGGGTCCCTTGAAAAAGCGGAGTGTCGGCACCCTTCGCGGTTTTCTCTACCGTCTGGACCCCATGTTCCTGCCGCCATACCTCGGAGTCGACGGCGAATTCGGGGTGGGGGGGTATTGGGTGTCCCTGTTCCCGCTCGAACCGGTCCAGATTGTAAGGGAGGGTCATCCCGATCCGCAGGAAGTCCCCGTACGCGCGAAGGGTGCTGGCCGCATTTCTTTGCGACTTCGGCATCGCGGCGTAGCGGCGGGCGATGGTTTCAAAATCCTCCGGCGGCGTCCCCGTGACCTCGTACACGTCGCCGGTCGGTGCTCCTATCTCGAACGTCCCGCGCTTGTGCTCCTCGAAGTAGTGGCGGATGCCACTCATCGCGAAAGCACTCACGCCGTCGGCTCTCGCCGCCTGGACAAACATCGGCATCGGCATATTGATAGGAACTACTTTGCGTCCGAGTACGCGGCTCAGAATGCGAGTCATGTCCGGCACGGAAAGGAGAGCGGGACCGGTGGGGCGGTACGTTTTTCCGCCGTGCCTATCGGGGTCAATCAGGCAGGCGACGGCGACGCGGGCGATGTCTTCGGTGGAAGGCGGTGCGTTACGGCTGTCCCCGGTCAGATTGGGCAAGATGCCGAAGTGAACCGCGAACGGCGTCAGGCGCAGATAATTGTCGGCAAAAAATCCCGGATTGATGATGGTGTGGGTAACCCCCGGAATCAGGGAGAAGAGGCGGTCGATAAGCCAGTGTTGCCGCGTCAGGAGGGAGGGATGCGCGGGACTCGCGAGCCATTGGCTCAAACCGACGATGGCTTCGAGTTTTGCCTCCCGTGCGGCGGTGGCAAAAGCCGTCGCACCGTGGACCGCATGTGCGTGGAACGGGGGGCAGTAATAGGCGCGAGACGCCCCCCGCATGGCGTTGACGAGTTGTCCCGGATCGAACATGTCCGCGACTACCACGTCCGCCCCCTCGTTTTTCAACCGTTCGCTACGCGCATCGAGGGTGCGAACAACGGCGCGAACGGGCCAACCGCGCTTGAGAAGTTGCGACACGACGGCACTCCCGGTTTTTCCGGTAGCACCTGTGACAAGAATCATCGGTTTACTCATGGGTTTCTCCATTTTGGTATAGTATTATGAACGTCATGCAATCAAGGCAAAAATAGGACGGCGGTCACCGTCGTGGTTAACGCGGCTCCTCCGGGAAAAGGCGGAGGAGGTGTTCGCGGGCGGATTCGAGGATGGTTTTGCTCAGACCGTCATCGGAAACCGCGCGTGCCATTGACACGGCTCCCGCCATAGAGGCGAACAAGAAACATACGCTTGCTCGCCTTTGTTCGTCCGTGTCGCCCAGCATGTGAAGGGCAACGGCGTCGAATACCTCGGACAATTCCTCAGTGAAGGCGTCCCGCGATGCGGGGGGGCGGCGTGCTATCTCGGCTGCGAGCGCGGGGAGCGGGCACCCCGAAAAGGGCTGGTCGCGGTGCTCCTCGCTCAGGTAGTACGTGATTAAGGCGGGCAACCCACCCGATTTCAAGCCGGGGAGCATGACCGCCAGATTTTCTTTCAGTGCCAGTGTAACCGACTCCGCGACCAACCCTTCCTTGTCCGCGAAGTGGGCATAGAATCCGCCGTGAGTCAGGTTCAATGCGCCCATGAGGTTGGCGATCCCGACGCTTTCAAATCCGTGGGTTCGGAACTCCTTCGCGGCAGAGGCGACGATGCGGCGGCGGGTTTCTTCCTTGTGTTCCGGTTTGTATCGCATGGAATTACATGATGGCCGTAATACCATCATGTAACGTTACGCGGGTGCGGAGGTGCGGGTTCCGAAAAATGAAAATTGTTTTGAACGGTTGCGAACCGCTGCCCTCACGGCAATCACATTCTCCCAGAAGATTCAGTGAAACCCACTCGTGGCTGATCGAACAGAACATCGTTAAACTTGCCCACCTCGTCAATCATGCGCGACCGGTTTTAGTCCCAACTGCGCGACGACGGTTTCGACGCTCACGTTTCGGAGCGCGGCTAATCGAACGATCCGGTGTGCCCGTTCCGTGTCGTGCGCCTCGATCTCGTCGGTCAGGCGCAATAACTCGGCGTACTCGTTTTCCGTCAGCGTTTCCGGGGCGCGGCGACGTTTCGCGTACAGGCGGTTGAAGCGGCGTTGCAGGTCGGCGGGGACGGCATTTTGTATCTGCCGTGCCAGGTCGCCTTCGATGCCGGTGGTCTCTGCCGTCTCCAGAAAGCGTGACACGTACTCCGCGACAGGCAAGCCCTTCGCGTCCGCCAGCGTTCGGAAGCGGGCTTCGGTTTCCGGCGTTAGTTGTAGCCTGAGGCTCATGGATTTATTTTACCCGGCGCGTGGCAAGTAGTGTAAAATCGCCGCCCCGTCGTTTTGTCTGAAGGCTGGTTGTTGCCGCGTTCTGATACGAAATACAGACGGACAACCGTGTTCGTACTGTGTTTCGATCTCATGGTACACTTTAATCCACAGAGATACCGATATGCCCACCTCCGAACAAAATCGCATCGAAGCCCTTCGCGAATGCGAGTGGCGTGGCACTCCGTTCACCGCCGACGAAGTCGGAGAACTCGCCGCGTTTT
>JACMIS010000583.1 GCA_014381035.1 Armatimonadota bacterium | reverse complement strand
TCCGGGGATGGACGCGGCGACACACTCCAAACAAGCCGCACTCCAAAGAAAACTGTCAACCGTATCGCTGGAAACTACCGGGCAGGAGGAGGGCTAAACTCCCGCCACATCGCACAAGCACATTATACCCGCGTCCATTCGTTTTGCTACAATCGCTCCTTTAAAAATGGTAAAATACCCGAAAATGAGTGAAACTTTTTCCCACCTCGATGAGTCCGGTTCGGCTAAAATGGTGGACGTTTCGGCGAAAGCAGAAACGACCCGTACCGCACGCGCCGAGGGTTTCGTCGCCATGAACGCCGAAACGCGCCGACTGGTCGCCGAAAAAGCGTTGCCGAAAGGGGACGTGTTCACCGTCGCCCGGATCGCCGGTATCCTCGCCGCGAAACGCACCGGCGAGTGGATCCCGCTCTGTCACCCGCTTCCCCTGTCCGGCGTCGACGTAGACCTGACGCCAACGGAGTCCGGCGTACACATCGTGGCAACCGCGACCTGTGTCGGGCGGACCGGGGTGGAAATGGAAGCTCTGGTCGCGGTCTCCGCCGCCGCACTCACCGTCTACGATATGTGCAAATCGGTGGATAAAGGGATGGTGATCGGTCCGACACGCCTGCTGGAAAAGACCGGCGGAAAATCGGGCGATTGGAAAGCTGAGCACTCCTAAATGCTGACCTACGACGAAGCCCTCGCCCGTGTCCTCGCCCAAACCGACCCGCTACCCGCCGAAACCGTGTCTGTCGCGACCGCGTACGGTCGTGCCCTTAGCGAACCCATAGTCGCCGCCGAAAACCTGCCGCCGTTCGATAATAGCGCGGTAGACGGTTACGCGGTCGGGGAATATGAAAACCAACTCCGTAAGCCGGTCGGTCAGGTGCTTGCAGGGCAGGAGCCGAATATTGCCATTGGTTCTGGAGATGCGGTATACGTTGCGACCGGAGCGATGATACCGATTGGCACAATCGGTATCGTGATGATCGAGGATGTCAGCGAAGGGATACCGGGATTTTGAAAAGTGCCGATCAAGAGTTCACCATCCCCACCGAGCTGTTCATAGTGCTTCATGAGGACCCGTCGATGAAGTTTATACGTCGGGTCGGGTCGGATGTGCAGGTAGGGGAGACTGTGCTTCATGCGGGCGACGTTGTGGATGCGGGAACGGTTGGGTTGCTTGCATCGCTCGGCGTGACCACGGTTTTGTGTCATGCCCGCCCGCGCGTCGGGATTTTATCTACCGGAAATGAACTCGTCCCGGTGGACACGAAATCGTTGCCGCCCGCCAAAATCCGCGACTCGAACAGCCATGCCATCGAAGCGGCGGTTCTCGCGGCGGGCGGGATCGTCGAAGCGCGAATTCACGCGCCGGACGATAAAGACGCGATCCGGGACGCCTTACTGAAGCTGTCGGCGTGCGATGTAGTCGTCGCGTCGGGCGGGGTATCGGTCGGTGACGCGGACTTTGTGAAAGGCGTCGTGGAGGAGATCGGCTCGCTCGATTTCTGGCGGATCGCGATCAAGCCGGGCAAACCGCTCGCGTTCGGACGTATCGGTAGGGCACTGTTCTTCGGACTGCCGGGGAACCCGGTCTCGTCACTCGTGACATTTGAATTGTTCGTGCGCCCCGTATTACGCCGTCTTGCCGGACACCGGGAAACCGCGCGCCCGCGTATCACCGCAACGCTCGCCGAGCCATTGCCGCACGAACCAGGGCGTCGGGAGTTCGTCCGCGCCCGCCTCGAATACCGCGACGGGGAAGCGTTCGCGACAACCACCGGGGCGCAAGGTTCGCACCGCATTTCCTCCCTCGTCGGCGCGAACGCCCTGCTCGTCGCGCACGAAGAGCGCGGCGATTACGAAGCCGGGGAACATCTCCCCGCGCTACTCCTCGTTTAGCGGTTCGCCGATCTGAAGCCGGAACCACTCGGTCAGTTCCGGCTTCGTCATCGAACCGTCCGCAATCGCCCAGGTCACCTTTTCCAGTTCGTCGGGCGACGGGAGATTTTCGACCTGGTTGATGTCCAAAAAGTTAATCGCGGCGAGGGTCGCCGTGCGCTTGTTCCCATCTACAAAGGGATGGTTGGCGGCAAGGTGATACAGGTACGCGGCGGCTTGTGCCGCTAGCCCTTTATGCAAATAAAAACCGCCGAACTGTTGTTGCGGCATCATCGCGGCGGACTGGAGCAAGCCGAGATCGCGTAACCCCGGCGAACCTCCGGTGCGTTGAAGGGAAAAGTCGTGGGCTTGCAGTATGTTTTCCACGCTCAAAAAGCGCGTCTCGACATCGCTCATTTCGCCAGGTTTCTGAGCATCTGCTCATAGCGCGGGAAGACCTTCTCCAACGATGCCGCCATCTCCTCGCGACTGACGCCGACGTTCGCGGGGCGAATCGTGATCACATCGCCCGAAACGGTCACGTCAAGCGGGGTTTCCATTGTGATTCCGGTCGCTTCCATGAGCGGCTTTTCGATGACTATTGCTTGGCTATTGCCATGTTTTTGTAAAGTGCGGGGCATTTTTCGTCTCCTGTTATCGTATGTACAATGTTACCACGAAATAGAGTTTC
>JACMIS010000582.1 GCA_014381035.1 Armatimonadota bacterium | reverse complement strand
TCATGACCTTTCCGTCCAACAGGATATTTTGCGGGAGCTGCGGCTTTGCACGTCCATATTGCAAGATTCTAACGACCGAGCGCGACGAAACAAGGGAATCACGGTTCAATGAATCCACTGGAAGTATTCAACGCGCTCTGGGAGTTCAACCGGTGTCTGACGCTGTTCGATGAACGTCACCAACAGCAAACCGGACTGAACACCGAGGTGAAACGTACTATCGTAGCGATCCAGAAGGAAGTTGCCGAACTGACGAACGCGGGGCGCGGTTTTAGAGGAAGGGCGCAACGCGATTGACGACCGGGTGCGGCGCGTGATGACCGAAGTGATCGCGGACTGGCGACAACAGCACGGTGACCGCGAACGCAAACGACTTGAAGAGGAAGTCGCGATGTTGCGGCGATCTTTACCCGGTTCGTAAAAACTTCTTCGGGCGCAACCTTCACTGCGTTTAGGCGGTTTCCCTCACTCCCGCTTCCTTCGCGGCGGTTTCGCCCGCGACGTAGCCGGTAGACCAGGCGGCTTGCAGGTTGTAGCCGCCGACTGGTCCCGCGATGTCGAGGATCTCGCCGCACAGATACAAGCCTTTTGTTTTTTTCGAGCGCATGGTTTGCGGGTCCACGTCATCGAGCGAGACGCCGCCCGCGACGACTTCGCCCCGCTCCAATGGCACATGCCGGACGCGACCGAGACGCCAGCCTTTGAGCGCGTTCGCGAGGCGGTTTCGTTCCTTCGCACCGAGATACGCGCCTTTGGTAGCGATGTCCACGTTCGCACTGTCAAACAGGGGGCGGACCAATCGGTTCGGGACGGCGGGTTCGGCTTCCACAAAATCAGACACGGCGCGGCGGGGATAGGTTTTCGTGTGCATCAGTAGTCGCTCGGAAAGTTTCTCGAACGGTTCATCGGGCAAAAAATCGGCTTCCACGATGCTGTCGTTCGGGATCGCCTCGGCGACTTCGCGCGAAACCCCGAGTGCGACCGGTCCCGAAACGCCTTTGTGTGTCCAGAGCAGGTCGCCGCGCCAGCGCATCCGTTCCTTGCCGGAGGACCCATCGGGGTTCGCGGTGCGAGCACGGAGTACGCAGTCGCGCAGGGCGACTCCCGACCATTCGGCGGGCGGCACGGGGTCCAGATACAGCGGCGCGAGTGCGGCGCGGAGCGGCACCAGCGTATGCCCGAGCGATTCCATCCACCGCCAGCCGTCGCCCGTGGTACCGGTCGCCGGGAACGACGACCCGCCGGTCGCCACGATCAGATGCCGGGTCTCGATCAGCTCGCCGGAAACGAGCGTCACGCCGCGAACCGCGCCGTCTTCCACAGAAACGCCGGAAACCGCCGCATCCAATCGTATCTGCACTCCGACATCACGCAGATGCGCTTCTAAAACCGCGACCACATCCTTGGCGTCGAACGGCGGCACCGGAAAGATCCGGCCGTCCGGGCGCGTGTACGTTCCCATGCCTTTATCGGTGAGCATCGTCACAAACGCCTCATTGGTCGAGCGGTAAAACGACGGTTTCAGGAACCGTGCCTCGTTCGGGCGAAACTTCGCCCGAATATCCTCCATGCTCCCGGCGTGCGTGACATTACACTTCCCACCGCCGGAAATCAAGATTTTGGTGCCGAGCCGCGATTTCTTCTCCAGCAGAAGAACATCCGCGCCGAGCTGCGCCGCCCGGTACGCCGCAAGCATCCCCGCCGCCCCCCCACCGACTATCACGATTTGTTGTTTCATTTCTGCCTTTGATTGTACAGCGGAAGTGCGGGGATGTTTCATCCCCCACTCAAGGCGTCGCGGCGCGGCGAAGGCGGTCGTGGATCGCGTCCCATCGGGGACCACGCGGCGGTTCTTCGATCAAGATTCGGGGGACGCCAGCCGTGTCCAACATTCGTAAGGCAGCGTACAAACCTGCCGCGTAACCGTCCGGGTCAGACGGGAGCCAGTGGACTTCCAGGGAGGGTTCTTCCACCGGCTTTCCGATAACGATACGCTGAATCACGCCGTCGCCCGCGAGCCGATCTTTGCGCAGTCGCTTCGCGGTCAGGACATGAACCGGTACCGAGGGCGCGTAATGGCGCACCATTTGCCCCGGTGAGCGCAAGACATCATCGGCGTTCTCCGACAGGTTTTCCGCCGCATTCGCATGGAAAATATGCATCATGCCCGGACGCAGTAAGCGCGGGGTGTCGCCCGTCGCGTCAACGACCGTGGATTCGATGCCGACCCGGCACGCCCCCCCGTCCAAAATCAGCAAGTCATCTATATAGGGTCCGAGCGAGTCGGCGACGTGCGCGGCGGTCGTTGGGGAGACTTCTTCCGAGCGGTTCGCGGACGGTGCGGCGACCGGGACACCGCTCCGCTGTAGCATCTCCAGCGCGACCGGATGGTCCGGCACGCGCAGACCTACCGTGTCGCCGCCCGCCGTGACAATCGCCGGTATCGCGTCGGTTTTTCGCACCACGAGCGTGATCGCGCCGGGCCAGTACATCGCCGCCAGTTCGTCCGCGACCGGTGTCCACGCACTCGTCAGGTTTCGCGCCGCCGCGCTATCCGCCACATGGACGATCAGCGGGTTCGTCGCCGGTCGCCCTTTCGCGGCGAAGATCTGCGCTACCGCCTCCATATTGCGAGCGTCCGCGCCCAGACCATACACCGTCTCCGTCGGAAACGCGACCAGTTTCCCGTCTCGCAAACGCTCCACCGCTTCCGCCATACCATCCGCCGCCGCAACGATTCGTACTGCCATATTTTTGATTTTATCCCGTCCGCCCCCGAATACCGATTGTGATTACCTCCGCCGAAAAAGTTTTGAAGAAATCATTGTTGAAAACGGTTACAGTATGGTAATTTATTTGCAACAATGCAGAACGTGAGAACAAACAAGGGATACACGCGGCTCAGTCGGCACCTCGCCGGACTGATCGCTTTCCTGTTCGCCTTTGTTTCCGTGATCGCGTCCCAGCACTCGCATAGCCAGCGCAATGAGACTTCCGTGGAAACCTCCGCGACGCTATTCCCGGTTTCAGAGACCGTCACACACTCCGATTCCACGCCCCATTCCGCCGCGTCATTCTCCGAAGCAGACTGCGCTTCGTGTGACTGGTTGGCGACCGGTATTACGACACCGGGGACCGTCGCAACGATTGTCCCGGTCTCTTTCTCGACTGCGGTCATTTTACTCCTGCAAGTGCGCATCGCCGCACTCTGCGCCGCACCCACGCCGCGTCAGGGTTTACGAGCACCCCCTCTCGCATTCGTTTAACTACGCCGCGAAACGCCTCACCCTTCCGCGCAACCCTTGTGTTGCCAGGTCGGTGCACGGTATCGCTTTCGCGTGGACCGGTTTCTTTCTCACCTGCCGTTTATGGTTCGGGCTACTTTGCCCGGACTCCCACGGCACCCGCCCAAGCAAAAGGTATTTCCATGAAAAATGTTGCCACCGTACAAGCCCCACGCGGCTTCACCTTGATCGAACTGCTCGTCGTGATCGCGATAATCGCGATCCTCGCCGCGATACTTTTTCCCGTGTTCGCTCAGGCTCGCGCCAAAGCCCGTCAAACCGCCGACCTGTCCAACGTCCGCCAGATCGGTATCGCGATCCTGATGTACGCGCAGGATTACGACGAAGCGACCGCCCATACGTACCATGACCTGACACCACCGGAAACGATAGCCGACCTGTACACGTGGTACGAGCCGCTCAAACCGTATGTCAAATCCGATGCAATCTTCCGTGACCCGTCCGTGGATGACGACGACCGGATCACAGTGTTCCCGCCGGTAGTCACCATCGACGACTGGAAGAAGTACCGCACCGACTATCTAATCAACGGCTTCTTCTCGCACGGGATCACACTCGGCGACGTAAAAACACCCGCGCAACAGATCATGATCGGGGAGCGTCACGAAGGAATCGCCTTCTTCGATTACCACCCGTGGCCGTCCGCGCCGGACGACAACTGGGAACGCGGCTTCCTGGACGGCTCCGGCTACCAGATCGGCGACGTCGACACGGACAGCCAGGTGCCCGACCCGAGGAACGTCGGGCGGCACAGCGGCGGGAACAACTACGCCTTCGCGGACGGTCACGCGAAATGGTTCAAGTTCAAGCAGACGCTCGACAAAACGAGACCTGCCGACGCGGTCGACAACTGGGGCATGCATAACATCGACGACATGCCGAAGAACCATGAATAAGGGGGCGATAATGTATAGCATGATCGGTCCCTTAAGGCGGCTCACGTTCCTCGGGTTGCTTGGTTTGTGCGTGTGGCTAACCCCGTCCGGTTGCTCCGACAAGCAAAGCGTTGGCGCATCCAAAGACGATAGCCCTCAAATCGCGACGACCACGACGGCGGCTCGTGGCACCATGAAAGCCGGGGCGCGGAACCGAAAAACGAAAACAGCGATTCCGCAACCGTAACATCGACCGACGATAGAAACAAAACCGGCGCGACGAGCAACAACTCATCGCGCCGGTTTTGTCGCACTTACCTCAAACGGTTTCGATTCGGAAGGCGGTCGTTCCCCCGGCGGTCCCCACAGTCGCGCCCGCCGCAATTACCACGGTTTGACCGGACGTGACCCAACCGGCTGCCCGTGCGCCTTTCAACAGTGCGGCGACACGCTCTTCGACCACAGTCGTTTCTGGAACGAGTAGCGGCTGCACGCCCCAGGATAACGCGAGGCTTCGATACGTCGCGATATTCGCGGTCGCCGCGATGATCAGGAGGGCGGGGCGCATTCGGGCGAACTGCCGGGCGGTTTCGCCGGAGGTGGTCGAGCAAAGAATCGCGGCGACCTGGAGATCGGTCGCAATTTCCGTGATTCCCTGACACAATGCTTCGGTGCGCCCGACGGCGTCGCGCTCCAACGCGTCCCGGAGCAACTGGGCATACGGCAGATGCGCTTCGGTGTATTCCGCGGTCGCCGCCATCGCGCGGACCGTCTCGACCGGAAAATCCCCCATCGCGGTTTCCCCGGAGAGCATCACGGCACTCGTTCCGTCGTACACGGCGTTCGCGACATCGGATACTTCCGCGCGTGTCGGGCGGGGACTTTTGATCATCGACTCCATCATCTGAGTCGCCGTGATGACCGGTTTCCCGGCGTTGACACAGGCGAGGATGATCTGCTTTTGTAGCACCGGCACCTGATGGAGCGGCACCTCGACGCCCAAATCACCCCGCGCCACCATCAAGCCGTCGCACGCGGCGAGTATCTCGTCCAGGTGCGTAATCGCCTCCGGCTTCTCGATCTTGGCGATGACCCGCGTCGCGCTTTTCGCTTCGGCAATCAGGGCATGGACCGGGTCCATGTCGGACGCCCGCCGCACGAACGACACGCCGATGTAATCGATGCCTTCCCGAATGGCAAACGCCGCGTCGGCGAGGTCTTTTTCGGTCAGCGCGTCGATCTGGAACGACGCCCCCGGAGCAGTGATGCCCTTGCGCGAGCGCAGAAGACCGCCATGCCGCACCAGGCACCGAACACCCGAGTCGCTTTTCGCTACCACGTCCATTTCGATCTGTGCGTCGTCCATATACACTAAACCGCCCGGTTGCAGAGCTTCCAGGAGTCCCGGTAACGGAATCGGGATGCGCGGCGCGGGACCCGGCGCGAACGGTTCGGAGGAAAGGAGGCATTCACTCCCGCGCGGCAATTCGATGCCGTCATCCGGCACCTGCCCGATACGCAGTTTTGGACCGCACAAATCCTGATGAATCGCGATAGGACGCCCCCGCTCCTGTTCGATCTCGCGCAGGAGTCGGATACGTTCGCCGTGCCATTCATGCGTCCCATGCGAAAAGTTCAGCCGCGCGACATCCATGCCCGCGTCGGCGAGGGCACGCAGTTGTTCCTTGCCCTCCGTCGCCGGTCCGATGGTACAAACAATCTTAGTTTTTCTCAACGCGCCCTCCTCCGCAAAATGATGCGCCCGGTTACTACACGGCGCAATATATTGGACCATGTCCCAGCCTTCTCACCTAGTTATTCAAGACATACCTAATGTGAGACATTTTCGTTGAATGTAAATCGCATAATTTAACAGCATTGACAATCACCTTAATCAGACAAATTTTCGCTTGAGAGCACTCATGGTTTATCAAATTTAGGCGGCAGATACAAAGTTACTAAATCCTGATTGAGATGATGTCATAATTAGTTGATGTGACTAATTCTCGACTAAACGGTTCACAAAAAGTTGCATCTTTGGTAAAAATGCGTTTTGATTCTGCGATTATTATTCGATGCTGACATTTATTACTCAGCCTTTTTAATGTCCGGTTGATAGCGAAGCAGGATCAATCCAGATTTATAGACTTTCGTTTCTAGCAGTTCCATATTGAGAGTGTCGGTATTGTCAGAAAAGAGACGCTTGCCCTTTCCTAAAATAACTGGACAGACCCGTAATTGATACTCGTCTATAACACCGTCTTTCATTAATGATTGGGCCATCTTTATGCTTCCATAAATAATCATGTTCTTGCCCGGCTGCTGTTTTAATTTAAGTACTGCTTCAGTCGCGTTTTCTCTAATAATGGTCGCTTCAGCCTGTTTTCCCCAAGGGGCATGATTCAGCGACTTTGAAAAAACAATAATGTGGGCCGCATTTACTTTGTCGGCTATTGCTTCGGTCGCTGTCGGCCAATAGTCTGCCATCCCACCGTATGTCACGGCTCCATACAGAATAGTATCTATATCATCCTCCGGGCGTAAGAAGTCCATATGCGGCTCGCCATCCTCCTCTCCGTTGCCAAACATAGCATCCATCCCGCCCTCAGTATCTGCGGCGAAGCCATCAATCGTTATGAATTCCTGAAGTATTAGTTTCCTCATAATTTTCCCTTCTTTTCATTATGGGCACCTGAATCGGTAGCTGCACTTGCGTAAGACTAGATATGCGGACGGCGTCCTATGCCTACTAACCCTTACGATCAAGCGTTCCCGATAGGGTCTTTAAACCATGCCACACCGGTCATGCCCGCGAAGCCGTCCGCCTTGAATTCGAGTAACTTGAACTCAAGCGGCTCACTCGGTCCGCCGTTGTGCTCGCTACTCATGAATCCCTCTTGATACTGGAAAATGCGGATAGGCCGGGGTAACGGGCGGCATCGCCTAACTCTTCTTCGATCAGGAGCAGGCGGTTGTATTTGGCGACCCGGTCGCTACGGGCGGGTGCGCCCATTTTCACCTGCCCTGCGTTGAGCGCGACGGCTAAATCCGCGATGGTCGTGTCTTCGGTCTCGCCGGATCGGTGCGAGATAATGGCCGTATAACCCGCACTCCGCGCCATTTCT
>JACMIS010000581.1 GCA_014381035.1 Armatimonadota bacterium | reverse complement strand
TCCGTAAGCAAAAGAGGAGGCTTAATGGAACCGCAGGATAAGTCTGTTTCGATCCGCGCCTGGTCTTCGGGCGACCTGTTGCTAGAAAGCTACCGGTACGCGGCGGGTCCCCCCGGTGTCACGCCGCCCCACACGCACGACGAGTATCAGTTCTGCCTTTCGCTCAATTTTCCGGGCGAAAATCGCTACCGAGGTGCGAATGTGCCGATCCCCGAGCGTAGCCTCAGCATCGTGCATCCCGGCGAGGCGCACTCTTCCCGTGATTTAGAATCGCGCCCGTATGAAACCGATTTCCGTCTGATCTACCTGCCCGTCGCTTACTTGCAACAGATGCGAAATGAACTGACGGGGGGACGAGCCCGTGCCACGGGGGAGCCGTTCTTTCGGGAGAGTGTCCTCCATGGGAAGCCGTTCACGCGGTTGCTCGCCGCACACACCGCGCGGGAACATGGCGCGAACCACCTCGAGGAGCAAGGCCTGCTTCTCCATGCCTTCTCCAATCTTCTGATCCGGGAAGGACAGGCGACACCTCCGGCGGCGGGGACTCGGCGCAGGGAGCGGGTGGCGGTTCGGGCGGCACGGGAATATCTGGATGCACGCTTCGACCGCAACGTCGCTCTCGAAGAACTGGCGGACGTGGCGGGACTCACGCCGGTATATCTGTGCCGCGTCTTCCAGCAAGAAGTCGGATTGCCGCCGCACGCCTACCAGATACAGCGGCGCGTCATGCGTGCCAAGCGTCTGCTACTGCAAGGTGTTCCGCCGGGCGAGGTCGCGATTGCGGTCGGATTTTTCGATCAAAGTCACTTCGGCAGATATTTCAAACGGATCACCGGGGTCACGCCGAACCGTTATTTCATCGCGGAAAGATAAAATCTTCCTATACACACTCCGTGCCCGAGTGCTACATTCTCCGTCAGGGAAGTCACCACGACTTCAAACGCGGGCACCGCCGCCATCAGGCGACGTCTCGAACCCCTAGGAGGAATAGATGAACCAACTGAATCGACGACAGATTTTGCTGGCGGGTGGTGCTTCCGCCGCCGCGCTCATTGCCGCACCGCTCGCCGCCGTCGCGCAGACCGGCGGAACAAATCCGCCGACGGGCGTGATAAAGCGGGTGAAATTCGTCAGCGAGAAAACCGACATGGCAGGAAGGCTGTTTCTCCCGGCGAGTCACAAACCGGGCGCGGCGAAATTACCCGCCGTTCTGGTAGTGGGGCCGTGGCTGAACATCAAGGAGCAGGTGCCGACTAACTACGCGAAACGGCTTGCCGACAAGGGATTCGCCGCGTTCGTGATCGACTTCCGGCACTGGGGCGAATCCGGCGGGCAACCGCGCGAGTATGAATCCCCGAAACATAAGATAGCCGACATACACAACGCACTCCGCTTCCTGTCGGAGCGACCGGAAGTGGACGGGGACCGGATCGGCGTGCTGGGCGTCTGCTTCGGTGCCGGATACGTTGCCGCCGCCGCTACGGACGACCCCTATATCAAGTCCGTCGCCACAATCGCCGCGTGGGTACACGACGTGCCGAGTGTTACCAAACTGTTCGGCGAGGAAGAGGTCGCCCGGCGCCGTAAAGTGGGACGTGAGGCGGTAACGGAGTACCGTGCAAACAAGACCGTGGCATACGTCCCCGCCGCGAGCGACAGCGACAAAACGGCGGCGATGTTCTCACCCGACCCGAAATTTTACTACGCGCCGAAGGCGGGGCGGGGCATTTTGCCGGAATGGAAGAATCGTTACGCGGTGCTCGGTTGGGAAGAGTGGCTCGACTTTGACGGCATCGCCCCCGCCGCGAGGGTGAAGCAGCCGTTGATGGTCGTACATAGCGACGATTCCGCGCTCCCCGATAACGCCCGCCGGTTTTACGCGCTGGCGAAAGGACCGAAAGAACTCGTCTGGCTGGAAGGGGAACACACTCGGTTCTACGATACCGAGCCGCAGATCACGCGGGCGGCGGACGCGGTAGCGGGGCATTTCGCCAAAACCCTGACGAGTGCCGCGGAACGCGCCGAACGTTCGCGGGCGGCACTCGCCGGGACCCAGGAGTTTTTCGCCGCGCTCGAAGCAATGGACGTGCCGCGATTTCTGAACGTTTGGGCGGAAGACGGGGTACAGGAAATGCCCTATTCTCCGCCCGGCTTCCCGAAGCGGCTCGATGGGAGAGCGGCAATCGAAAAGCAGTACGCCCCGCTCCCCGCCGCGTACACCGGCATGAATTTCCCGCTGACCCGCCTCGCCGCGACAGACGACCCGCACACGGTGATCGCCGAGTACGGCGGGAGCATCGGGCTGAAAAGCGGCGGTCGGTACGACAACCGGTACGTCGGCGTGTTCACTTTCGACGACGCCGGGAAACTCAAGCACTACTCGGAATACTTCGACCCGTTCACGTTACTTTCCGGCTTCCCCGGCGCGGCGGCGATGGGACCGGACGGGGCGCGGACGGTACTGGAAGCCCTGCCGCGCCTCGCCGACACCCGCGACTGGGCGGGGATGCGTAAACTGTTCGCCGGCGAGGTAGATTTCGACTACACGAGCGTTGCGGGTGGCAAACCCGCCCGCGTCAAAGCGGACGATCTTGTCGCGGGGTGGGGGCAAGGGCTGAGTCGGTACAAGCAAACTAAACATAACTTTAGCACTCCCGAAATCAAGATCGAAGGCGACGCCGCGCGCGCGACATTCACCGGGCAAGCCACGCACGTCCGGGAAACGGGCGGCGGCAAGGAAACGCGCTGGAGTTGCGGCGGCGACTACACCTACCGTCTCGCCCGCACACCCGAAGGGTGGAAGATAATTGCCGCAAAGTTCGACATGATCTGGGAACAGGGAGATCGATAAGTACAGATCGCTCCCAACATAGATGAGTAAACCCGAATCTTGGGTTGAACTTGGTCGGTCGTCCTGATGTAAAATGAAGTCGCCAAACTTTATTTTTCACAACAGGACGCCCTTCCATGCTCAGTATACAGAATCCCTCCGCCAAATCGGTGCGCCATCTCGTCGCTCAGAACTTCTCTCTTTCGAAAGCTCTGCCGCCGATGATAACCCAACTTTCCCACGAGCGGCAGAGTATCGTGCATCAGATGACGGTTCTCTTCGTCACGATAGATGACTTTCTCAACCACCACCGCGAATGGCACCAGTGGCGACGCTCCCCGAACTGCCGTCCCGCTTTCGCCGATTCGGAGGTGTTAACCATCGCGCTTTTGCAAGGCTGCTTTAAAGTTGCCACGCTTAAACACGCCCACCGAATCATCGCGACAGATTTCGCTACCGCGTTCCCGCGCTTGCCCTCTTACAGCCAATTCGTGGCGCGGCTTCATGCCTTGCAATCGCTCGTCGGTCGACTCATCCAGCAGGTCCTCCCGCCATTGGACGACGACGTTTTCCTGATGGACAGCAAGCCGATTCCCCTGTGCAAGCCGATTCGCCATGGCAGGGTACGCCTTTTGCGCGAAGACGGGGCATACTTTGGTAAGAACAGTTGCGGATGGTACTTTGGTTTCAAATTGCACGTCATCGCTCACCATACGGGCACAATCTTTTGCGCTTTTCTCACACCCGCTAACACGCCCGATCAAGACGCCGCATTGGCACTGGCGCAGGCAACCGATGGTGGCACTTTGCTCGCTGACCGCGCCT
Source organism: Armatimonadota bacterium (assembly GCA_014381035.1). The sequence goes on along the minus strand of JACMIS010000581.1, from coordinate 3,274 downwards.
ACCAAACTAAAGAGTTGGAAACACATTTCGGTGAACAAGCCGATTTGCGACTAATAACTCCCAAAAACTGCGGCGAGGAGAACCGAGCATTGGTCAGCAGTCTACGCGAACGCATCGAGACGACGTTCAGCCAGTTGCACGACCGATTCATCGACCGCATCTACTCCCGCTCGTTTCATGGGCTGTGGAACACAGTCAAACTCAAGATACTGCATCTCAATTTCTGTCACGCAGGGTTATTGAGCCACTAAACCAACTCAAGATTCGGGTTGAGTAAGAAAGAAGGAATGAATACAATGGCGCTTGCATCGGATGACACTTCGACAACGTCGGAAACCATCACTTTTGTCAGCCAGGGAAGCCGCCTCGTCGGTGATCTACACTTCCCACAGGGCAATGGAACACCGCTCCCTGCCGTAATAATCTTAGGTCCCATGACCTTCCAGCGTAAACAAGCACCGACCGAGTACGCACGTCGGCTCGCGGCGTCCGGCTTCGCGGCACTTGCGTTCGACCCCCGCTACCGGGGTGACAGCGAGGGGGAGCCACGATGTTTGGAAAACCCGCTCGCGAAAGTGGAAGACGTGCGGGCGGCGGTTGACGCACTGACCACGCGAGCCGGTGTCGCGGCAGAGGCGGTATATGCTTTCGCCGTGTGTCAGGGCTGTTCCGCGATGTTGCGTGCCGCCACGGATGATTCGCGCCTCAAAGCACTCTTCACGGTGGCGGGTCACTACCGCGACCATGACGCGGATGTTCAGTGGATCGGGTCGGAGGAGGCACTCACCACACGCCGCGAAAAAGGCGAAGCGGCACTGGAGAAGTTTCAGTCCACTGGCGAGATAGAGTACGTCCCTGCCATAGATCCCGAGCGCATGGATGTCGGAATGCCGGGGCAGTTTGTCTGGGAGTGGTATCACCCATGGAGCGACCGGGGGCTTTGGGAGAACCGCTATCCGGTGATGAGTGACGCACATCTCCTGCGGTACGAGTCCTTGAGTGCCGCCCAGAGGCTCGACAAGCCATGGCTGATGGTCCACTCAGACAATTCATTCCTGCCGGACGCGGCACGGCGGCAGTTCGAGGCGGCACTGGGCGAGAAGCACCTGGAATGGGAAGGCGAGACCGCGCACTTCCAGTATTATGATGACCCAGTGGTGCTGGACCGCACGGCGGCACGCGCGGCGGATTGGTTCCGCGCACACAAGGATCGCAGTTAAGAGACGGCAAAAAAACAACGAAAGCAATTCCTATGAGCAAAGTCTATTTTATCACCGGCACGTCGAGCGGCTTCGGGCGTGCTCTCGCGGAAGCGGTTCTCGGGCGCGGGGAAAAAGCCGTGCTCGCGGCACGCAAGACCGAAACGGTCAAAGATCTCACCGACACCTACGGTGACAACGCCCTCGCCGTCCGCCTTGATGTCACCGACGCCGGACAACGGCGATCCGCCGTGCAAGCCGCGCTGGACCGGTTCGGGCGGGTGGATGTGCTCGCCAACATCGCGGGGCGCGGGAGCCTCGGGGCGGCGGAGGAGTTTTCGCCGGAACAACTGGGCGAGCAGATGGCGGTCAACTTTCATGGTGCCGCCGAGATGACGCGACTCCTCCTGCCCGCGATGCGGGCACAGGGGAGCGGGCATATCCTGAACCTGACCAGCATCGGCGGCGTGGCGGCGTTCCCCGGATTTTCTGCCTACTGCGCGTCCAAGTTCGCGCTTGAAGGGTGGAGCGAGGCGTTGCGGGACGAGGTCGCACCGCTCGGCATCCGTGTCACCATCGTGGAACCGGGCGCGTTCCGCACCGAGTTCGCCGGGGATGCCAACATGCGCCCCGCGACGCGCATCGACGCGTACCGCCCCGTGATCGAGCCGGTAGAAACCTACCTGTACGGGAGCGCGGGACAGCAACCGGGCGACCCCGCGCTCGCCGCGAAGGTGATGATACAGGTCGTGGAGAGCGACGCCCCGCCCCTGCGACTCCTGCTCGGTGCGGACGCCTACGGACTCTGGGAGAAGAAGCGCGCCGAGGAGCAAGAAGAGTTTTCCAAATGGCGACAGGTCGGGGAGGACACGGCGTTCCCCGGTGCCGAAGTCATGCCGGTCGGGGGATAGGCAAGGAAGGACTCGGTGTGACAAAGACGGACGCGGAATGAAACGGGTACACTCCGACTTGAAAGCGCGTGAAGTGCCCCCGCCTGCCCGCCCGAAAGGAAGACTTATCATGAACAACATACCCGACCTGCTGAATATCCGGCTTCATCTCGTCACCGGCGAAGTCGCTTCGTTCCTCGCGGAGGACGCTTCCGCCGCTCAAGTGGTTCTCGACGCGGTGCGACGGGGCAAAGCGTTCTCCGCGCAAAGTCTCGTTATCGCGGACGGTATCCACGTGAACGCCTTCCCCGGCTCGTCGCTCATCCGGCTCGATTTGTTCAGCAACCCGCTCCCCGCCGACATCGAGGGGCACGACGTCGGCAGCGAGGAGCCGTCGCACGCCACCGAGATCACGCAGGAGGAGTGGTTGTCCGAAACCGCCGCGATGCGTGAAACGTACACGGATCGCCATTCCATGATGAAAGGCGAGGGGGGGCGCATCGCCGTGTATGGGCGGATAACCCTGATGGACGGTAGCCACGTGTACCTGCATTTCGATCTGACGACGCCTAACGTGAGCGAGCAACGCCGGTTCCTGCACAACCTGTACTCCATGCCCGCTCTGGCATTCCGCAACAGTGAGGGGGGAATCTCCGTGCTGAACACGGCCCATGTCATCCGCTCGACGTTCTACCCCGGCGCGGAGCCGCCTCTCGGCGCGTGGTATCTGCGGGAGCGGCAGGCCCTTTAAGCGGATAAACGGGAGGGTACGTGTTGAACTCTTGCCCCACCGGGTAAAGGGAGGCATCATGCCCGCCGCCAAATCACATCTCCGGGACTTCGTCGAGGACGCTCGCAACATCGGTGATGCTTCCCGCGACCCGATGCTGGTGCTGAGCGCCGACCTGGATGTCCTGTGCGCGAACCGCGCCTTCCGCGAAGCGTTCAAAGTAGCGACCGACGAAACCGAAGGAAAGCCGCTCGCCCTTCTAAGTGGGGGGATGTGGAACTCCCCCGAACTTGTCACGCTTTTGACGGATGCCGTGGCGAAACCGGACCCCTCCGAGGTCTTCTCTGCGCGATGCGAAATCGGTAAGCGGGTCATATCCCTGACCGGCCGCACTTTGCCCCCTTCCGTTAGCCGCCCCACGCTTCTGATACTGTCCGCCGAGGACATCACCGCCC
>JACMIS010000580.1 GCA_014381035.1 Armatimonadota bacterium | reverse complement strand
CCGGTGCGAGAGACCACGGCGTCAGCGAGGCGCTGTATTTAAACGACCCGGACGGCAACGGCGTGGAGTTGTACCGCGACCGCCCCGAAGAAGAGTGGCCCCGCGACGCGGACGGCGGCGTGGCGATGTACTCGCGCCGGTTAGATTTGGAAGATTTGTCACGGGAGTAGTGGGCGGGTTCTCGCTAAGCCCCCAACCCCCGATTCTAGGGGAGCCGGTGCGGGAGGGAGCTGTCTTCTCCCTACAAATGCGTCGACGCCGGGCGGAGGACACCGCCTGTGCTTTCGTCGCCAGGAAGGTACAGAACCAGTGGGCGGTGGTGTTGCTCGGGGAACACGGGGTTGGGCGGCGTACCAGCGCTAACTGTAGCTGCGGCGGATGCTTCCGCACCGGCGATAGGCGTATCGCAAAGGTACAGAAGCGTACCAGTCGTTGACAGACCAGATGCCGATATTGTACCGCCACCGGAAAACACCAGGCGAATCCCACCGCGCGGCATCATGGCGGCGGTTCAGCATCGCCCATCCAATATTCTGGCAACTCACCCCGCGCCTCCCTTTCGTCGTTAATGAACGGGTGGGCGCGTATGAACGTGCGCCATGCGTCTATGTCGTAGCCGAAGTCCTGCCCCGTCAAATCCTTCAGAAGCCGGAGGGATTTTTCTTGTAGCCGTTGCTTTTCGAGGCCGACGCGCTCTGTAGGCGGATCAGTAGGCACGTAACCTTCGAGATAGAGAAGTTGCGTCTCCCAAAACTCGCTCACCGCCCCCTGGCGGGACGGAGCGAGCCACATGGCTAACCTGTGCAAAACATCCTTCAGCACCATACACAAATAATATAATCAAAACCGGTTGTCGGCACCCCCAATAAATAAACAGAAGTATGGATTACATACTTCTGTTTATATTGTCTACGCGCGAAGCAGATCATGCCGGAGCGGAAGCCGGGACAACGCGAACATGTTGCCGTCACCGTGCGCGAATTTTTCGGCGTATAATAACGGCGCGATGCAAATCACCCATGTTTCTTTGCGCCCGACCGACGCCGCGAACGCCTCCGGTCGTCCCGCCCTGGCCCCGGATCTTTTCCGCAAAAGCAGGTAAAAACAAAAAACACTCATAAGAATGGAAAGGGTCGGCAGGCGAAAAGCCCACCGACCCGATGATTTACGGACTCGCGCACCGTAAACGGGACAGGAATCATACAGCCCGGACCTGTGCGAAATGAGGAGATGGACAGGTGTCCAACTACCTAGAACCGACCATTGCCGCGATCGCTCACGCGCTCGGCATCACTCACTACCTGCTCGCGATAGCGGCTATGCTCTTGACTTTGCACGTACATAAGCAGAACCACATGAAACAAGCAGAACCGACAACAGAGGAGTAAACTCCCCGACCAGTGAAAGGCATTCGTTTGACGTTGGAGCGTCCAGCGGGTGCCTTTTGCGTTTCCGTTTGTAACCTATTAGGTTATAGCGCAATGTATATTACTTCCGGCATTGCCAGATGTCAATTTTCTCTACGCAACCCCCAGCCGCTCTTCTTCCGATTTAACTTCGCGAACCACCGCGGCAACAGTTGTGTGAACGCGTCCACCATGTCGTCGTGCGCCGCGTTCGGGAAGGCGGTCGCCTGTGCCAGCCACTTTGAGGAACACCGCGGCGGCAACTCCTGACCGGGGTATTGCCAGTAGCCGAGCCACTTCTCTTTGAACACGCCGCCGACCGGATCGGGTTGCTGTAGCACCCAGCGTCAAAGCCGAGTGAGAATTGAAACTTCCACTACGCGACGAACTCGCATAACGAGGAGTTAGCAGCCGGCTTTCGAGCCGGGTGAGATTGGAACGAGTATGATGACGATTTTGAGTACCGAGGCAATCAAACGATGTGCGTGGGCGGAGGGTGATCCGTTGATGCGGGCGTACCATGACGCGGAGTGGGGCGTGCCGGTGCGCGATAGCCGGGTGTTGTGGGAAACGCTGATGCTGGAAGGGTTCCAGGCGGGGCTGTCGTGGGAGATCATTCTGCGCAAGCGTGAGGCGTTCCGAACGGCGTTCGCCGGGTTCGACCCGGAGGCGGTCGCGGGGTTCGGCGAGGCGGATGTGGCGCGGCTGATGGAGGATGCCGGCATCGTTCGCTCGCGGGCGAAGATCGCGGCGACGATCTCAGGGGCGCAGGTTTATCTGGCGATGGTGGAGGCGGGCGAGGATTTCTCCGCATTCGCATGGTCGTTCGTGCAGGGCGAGCCGATTCGGAACGTGACCGGGG
>JACMIS010000579.1 GCA_014381035.1 Armatimonadota bacterium | reverse complement strand
TGACAAAAGACCCCTGCGGTCTGCCGTACTCCGGGGTGGATCTGATGCGCCGGTATCCTATCCCCCTGCCGAATCCCGCGCGAACTCCCTGGCACCCGAACTGCCCGAATTGACACTTCGCCCCCCAAACCCCAATCCTGGGGGTTGGGGGGGCGAAAAGTATCTCCGCGGAAAATTAACCTTCTCTTAACACTCCGACACAGACGAATAATGTATAGTGTATTGGATTTTGATTTCTGGGATCGAGGAGCAGAACAATCGTTATGAAGTTCGATAGCAAATGGGCGGCGGCCGGTGCGCTCGGAATAGGGATGGTTCTCGCGGCGTCGCCGCTCATCGCGCAAGAGGCGAAGACGGCGGCGAAAAAAGTCGCGGATGGTGTCGCACACCGCCCGACGGGAATACCCGACCGCATTATTCTGACCTTCAAAGGCGACCCCGCCCGCGCTATCGGGGTGACATGGCGCACCGATAACACGGTCCTTCCGGGCGAGGCGACGGTGCAGATCGCCGAGGCGACTGCGTACCCCAAATTCGAGGAAAAAGCCCGCGTCGTCGCGGCGACTTCCACACCCGTTTCGACCGACCTCGGACCCGCCCACTTTCACGGCGCGGAACTGACCGGCTTGACGCCCAATACGCTGTATGCCTACCGCGTCGGCGACGGCGCGAACTGGAGCGAGTGGATACACTTCCGCACCGCGAGCGACAAGCCGGAGCCGTTCACGTTTATCTATTTCGGCGACGCGCAAAACGACATCAAGTCGCTCTGGTCGCGGGCGATCCGCTCCGCGTATAGCGATGCCCCGAAAGCGCGGTTCATGATCCATGCCGGGGACCTGATTAACAACGCCAACACCGACGCGCAGTGGGGCGAATGGCACACCGCGGGCGGATGGGTCAACGCGATGATGCCGTCCCTGCCCAGCCCCGGTAACCACGAGTACAACGGCACGCCGAAATCGTTATCCGGTCACTGGCGTCCGCAGTTCACCCTCCCCGAAAATGGCCCCGCCGGGTTGGAGGAAACCTGCTATTACGTGGACTACCAGGGCGTCCGTATTATCTCGCTCAACACGGAAGAACAAACCGACGCGCAAGTCCCGTGGCTCGATAAAGTCCTCGCCAACAATCCGAACCGCTGGACCGTGCTGACGTTCCACCGCCCGATGTTTTCGTCGGCGAAGGGCAGAGACAACAAGGCACTGCGCGAAGCCTGGATGCCGGTCTTCGACAAGCACAAAGTGGACCTTGTACTTCAGGGTCATGATCACACGTACGCGCGGTCCAAAAATATCCGCGCCGGGATGAATGTGAAGAATGACGCCAGCGGCACCGTGTACGTCGTGTCGGTCAGCGGGCCGAAAATGTACAATCTGGAGCGCGAGGATTGGATGGCGCGGACCGCCGAGGACACGCAGCTGTATCAGGTGATCAGCGTTGATAACGGTAAGTTGCGCTACGAGGCACGAACCGTCACCGGAGAATTGTACGACGCATTCGAGTTGCAAAAGCGCGGCGACAAAACGAACAAGCTGGTCGAACGCGTCCCGAAAAACGAACCGGAGCGCCTCCGCCCGCTCGCGCCGTCGCCCGCCCCGTCAGCGGCAGCGAAATAGCGGGGAATTTCATTCCTCCAATGTGCGGGGATGTTTCATCCTTCGATGGAACATCCCCGCGCAAACCTACCCGACCGCGTCGTACACCTGCACGCGCGACCAGCTCCCCTTGTTGTGCGCGATGAATTCCAGGTGTAGCGGGTCCGTCTCGTACACGTCGTATCCCGCCTTGTCCTCGAACACCACGGTCAGCCCGACGCCGAACGAGTTGTCCACTACGTCGCGCGGCGTTTGGGCGGGAACACC
>JACMIS010000578.1 GCA_014381035.1 Armatimonadota bacterium | reverse complement strand
GCCGGATCGCCGTCGCCTGTCGGGGTTTGATTTACCGGGTACGGAATCCGGAAGGCACAACCGAAACTATAACAGCCGCCTCTGACGGGTCACTCCGAACTCAGTGGTGGCTGTTATAGTTTTTCGTGAACCAGTCGGGACAACGAAGTCCCGAATCTTATTTTTGTCACAGCATGGGAGGTGTTGACATGAGACTGATCGTTAAACCGATGGGTGTTTTCGTCTTGCTGACGATGATCGGGTTACTGAGTTTGCTGGCGTTCCGCAACAAGGGCACCGTTGCAAGTCCGGCAAGGGCTTTGCCGGAAGTTGTCGCGATCTCCGTCGCCGCGAATGCCGTCGTCCCCGCCGAAATACGGACCGCTCCTTCCGCCGACGCCACGATCTACGACAACGGTTTGAAGAACGGCTGGAAAGAGTACGGGTGGGCGCAGGAGATCGTCTGGAACGAACCGCGATTTACGCACTCGCCGCCGTCCAGTGTCCGGGTGCGTTTCAAGCCGTTCGACGGCATCAAGTTCGCCCACGACCCGTTCGACACCAAACCCTACGACCGCGTCTGCTTTTACGTGCTGTCCGGCGGGAAAAGCGACCAGATCCTCAGTATCAGCGGCACACGCACGACGACAGCGGGGCGCACCGTGGATCATACCGGAAAGGCGGTAATGCTCGAACCGATCCCGTCCGGTCGCTGGCTACTGATCGTCGTGCCGCTGGAGCGGATCGGGCTGGGCAATGTTTCGGACATGACCAGTTTCTGGATCTCCGATGCGAGCGGAAAAGCGACCACGATCTACGTGGATGACGTGCGCCTGCTTCATCCGGGAGATGCCGAACCGGACGGTCCGAGGTTAGGCTTGACCGAATGATACGTGGTCGGAAGTTCTAAAACGTCCGGCCAACCTTGATAGCTTCTCACTTGAGCAGGAACGGTCCGATGTCGGGTCGCCCTTTGGATCGCGGCTTTCCGAAGAAATCGGTTTGGGCGGCGGAAATCGGGGTTCCTGCCTTGCGAAGCGGGCTATTTGGGGTAGCGACGAGAGCGCGTTTGCCCTCCGCCCATCCGGCGAGGGTAAGACCGGGCGTTGCCAGAATATTGCTCGCTTTGTCGCGGGTGAACCGGGGGGTGCTACCGTCCGTAGCGGCATAAATGTTGAAATCGTAGACCACCTCTTCGTTCCGGTAATCGTTGTTCACGGGCTTTCCCGACGGGGCGACCAGAACATTGTTCAAAACGCGTACCTGTTTGGACGAATTGGAGAAAATCTGACCTTCACGGATGTCTGGATGCCGGTTGTTATTCGCCGCGTAATTATGGACGATGTCGACGCCACGCGACTTGAAGACATGAATCCCCGATCCCCCATTGTCGAAAACGATGTTGTTAGCAACCAGTGTTTTTCCGACATACGCCTTGCCAGCACCACCACCGAACGATTGCGAATTGTAGTAGTCATCCAGAATGATGCCGTTGCCATCCGTGACTTTTCGGGCGTCCGGGTTTTCCTTGTTTGAGTAGTAGAACGGAATGTAGTTGTAGTTTTCAAAACTGATATTCCCCCGGATGATGATCTTGTAGCCTGACTTGCTGTCCGAGTCCACCGGCTGGTATACCGAAATGCCACTACAGGCATACGGTGCCCAGAATCCGCACCCCGCGACCACGTTGTTTTGAAAAGTAATATAATCGGCGTGCGACGCCGACAAACCGCCGCCGGGGAAGTCGCGGATGTCGCAGTCACGCACCGTGATGTGCGCCGGGATTCGCTCCGTCGCCTTATCCTGATCAATCAGCAGTCCATTACCACAGGTGCGCGGGTTGAGCAGATTGCTTTTTTCCCGCTCTGCTTCTTCTCGGGTAATCTCGCGGCTCATCCCGCGCAACTGTAGACCGCGAAACTCGATATGAGACGCGCCGACAACCTTGATCGCGTTCCACGCGCCCCGATTCCGAAATGCCGGCTTCTGCCCCGGAATCGGCGCAAAAAGGATCGGCTTGCCGGGGGCACCGGAGCGGGTGATGACCATCACGCCCTGTCCTTGCGTGGTGATGTATTCTCCCCCGGCAAACAGAACCGTATCGCCGGGTTGCGCCAGATCGGCGGCGTGCTGGGGAGTCCTGAATGCGGTCTTCAAACTCTTTCCGTCGCTGGCATCGTTCCCGCCGGGACTGACATAGAGTTCGGCGGCGTTGACGCCGCCCGTCGCGAACGCCATCACGGCGAAGCATAGACAAGCAATCGTGAGATTCATCATTTCACTGTCCTTTTTACTTCTATCCATATCCCCCGCCCGGAAAGGCACGGGGTTTTCCTGCCCCGTTGACATTGACAAGCGGTACGAATAATCCTATAATGCGATTAGTTTACCGTGTGCCTAAGGTACTTCGCAAGATATTCTTTCGGTTCTCGGTAAATGTCGGTGCGAAATTAGAAATCACTCGAAACGAAATGCCTGTTACTATTCGTGATATTGCCAAGCAAAGCAACCTGTCCCATACCACCGTGTCGCGGGTGCTGAATAACCGGGAAGCGATCAATATCCCGGCGAACACCCGTGAGCGCGTCCGACAGATCGCTCGCGAGATGGGATACCGCCCGAACCTGAACGCCCGCGCTCTGGCGACGGGGCGCACGAACATGGTCGCGCTACAACTGTTTCGGATTGATTCGCCGTTCTGTGCACAGGTGGCACGGACGCTACAGTCGCTCGCCTGGCAGGACGGGTACGAGATTTTGGTGCATGAGTTCGAGGGAAACGAAGGGAATATCCGCTCGGTGGTGGACGGTGTTCTTTTTCTGGACCGCCTCGTTCCTTCTTCCGAAACAGAGGGCGGTGTTCTCCCGCGCGTCTTCATGGGGTCCTTTTACATAGAGACGGGCG
>JACMIS010000577.1 GCA_014381035.1 Armatimonadota bacterium | reverse complement strand
TCGCCGTCAGGGTAAACTCCGTGGCGGCGACGGGGGAACTGTTCGACGCGGCGGTCTTATGTTGCCCGGGGACCGGCGGCGTGACGACATTTTTGGGTTTCAGGTCCTTGAAAATCTGCCCGACGCCGTGTCCCGCGTCGGCAGACTTGGTTTCCGTGCTCACCGGCTCGCCGTCCGTCGGCTCCGCGTTCGCCGGTAGCATTTCCGTCCATGCCAGGATCAACGCTTCGTCGGTCGGCACCCAGAACCCGACCAACGCCCGGCGCGCCGGTGTGGTGCGTAGCGCGGTGACGAGTGTGAACGGTCCCACCTTCGCGTCCGGTTCGCCTTCCGTGTATTCCCAGTCGGCGCGCCGCAACGCCGCGCCGACCCTCGATTTTATGTCGCCCGCTTTCGCGTTTTTCTTGCCGGTCTCCCAGACAAGCAGTTCGGTACGCCCTTGCTTTACTTTGTTCCCGGCGGACTCCATCATCGTGCGCAGTGCCTTGGTCACCTCGTCGGGCACATGACCAGGTCGGACGCGCATCGCCCCGCCCGGAACCCCCACCCCGGCTAACTGCGAGGCGGAAACGGTATCCGTTTCCTGCGCCCGGACGGGCGACGCCGTCATAACGACGGCGGCGATCGGAATCGCGGACGTGGTCAATCCAAGAATCGCCGCGATAGGCGCACGATTGATGAGGTTCTTCGCCCGGAGTTGAGAAACATGAAATGTATTCATTAAACTGTCCCCTTTACTGTTTGATCCGCTACCGCAGGCGTCGTGATGACGGCGCGGCGCGACTTACGAGTGCATCATAAAGGGGCATCGTGGACAGAGCGTGTACAAATCGTGGAATGGACGGGGGTGAGAAAAATAGTTCGCGGCGACCGAAAGAGAACGAAATCGCCCCGGAAACCCGAGCTATTTGGAACAGTCTTCGCTGTCGGAAAACAATTTACAAGCACCTATCGCACCGCTCGGCGGGATGCTGATCTGTTTCACCTTGACGCTACCGCCGCTACTGACCCGCAACATAGCTCCCTCATAATGAGAATAAGACGGTCCGAAAAACACGCGATCGAATCGGGCTTTTCCGTGCATCTGACAAACAAGCCAATTTACGGTGTTGTTGGCGACAGAGCTGTCAAGAAGGTCGTTGTGGAGGTAATCGCCGACGAATAAATAAGACCTGTCGAATTGCGGGACGTTTCCATGAAGGTCCGTGCCAGCGGCGGCACTCCCCCAGTTTCCGTCCGCATCCATGGGGCAACGCAGTATCCTTCGATCTTTCAAATACCCCGCTAACACGACCGCATCGACGGACGGTGGGATCGCCACCTCGTAGTCCTGGTTGTACATCGCGAACGCCTGACCGTTCTGCCGCAGGTTGGAAACGCACACGCTCTGCCTGGAAGATCTTTTGACCATCGTCACCACAGGCACGAGTATTCCGAGCAGGACCGCGATGATCGAAACCGCCACCAGTAACTCGATCATCGTGAAGCCCATCCGCTGTCGGTGAATATTCCTCATGATATCGCCTCTTTCAGGATGGCATCGGTGTGGTCGGCCTTGCCAAACTTGCGGACGACATAAAGGACGACGGCGGCGATGGTGGCACCTTGAACGGACTCCATCGCGCAGCCGAGCGAGTTGAAAAGCGTACTATTTTTACTACCGTTACTATGCGTGAAGATTACTCCCGCGACCGAGAATGCGAAACTGATCGCCCCACAAACCGCCGCGCAAAAGACCATCGGCTTGTGTCTCAGAAAAAACAGGATTATCCCGTAGAAAATGCCGATCACCGCACCTGTCAGGAGAACACCCACAATCACTTCTGGTATGAGGAGCGAAAACGGAGCCCAGCTTTGTCTCACGAAATGTAGAATGAGAGCGGACAGATAGGAAATAACGGCACCGACCAACACCGAAACCCAGACAATTTCATAAAAGATTCGGAACATACTCGACTCCTTATTTGGGGTGCATCACGGCTTATCTCCCGAAAGTGACGAGCCGTGATGCCGCGGTCTATTTTATCTCGCAGGTGTCCTCTGGACAGGGGGTCCTGCCACCGGTTGGGGGCCAGCAACATGACGTGTGTTGTCCATGGTTCTCAGAATACAAACAATGATAAACGTCGCCAGCCACTCTACCAGCACTAGCAGT
>JACMIS010000576.1 GCA_014381035.1 Armatimonadota bacterium | reverse complement strand
GTTGAGGGGAACATCACCCGTTTTTAGCCGTTGCGCTTGACTCCCGCGTGCGGTTGTCCATACCCCGGTCAGGATCAGGATACTAGTAACGAACAAAGAGAACACAATGGGATAGGCGAACGTTTTCTTCATGAGGTGTCCTTTGGCGATCACCGTGGTCGCTGGGTAACGAGCAAGCGATACTTTTTAAGTCTGCATTTGCTCGGGATGTGATCCCGTAGTGAATAGGAAAACGTTTTCCATCCCCTATTAAATCACTTCCAATCAGGGTGTGCTATTTTCCTCGTTGTAAGTGATAGATGGCTCTATTCCCCGCAAAGTACGGACGGGGCGATTTCGATTTCGCGAGGAATGAGACGCTAATGTCGTGGTAAAATCCCCCTTACTATGCCGAAATATGTTGCACCAAAGGGAACACACGATATATTACCCGCCGGTCGGGATCGCTCAAGTTGGGTCGAAGATATAGCGAAATGGCACTGGTTCGAGGGTGTCGTCCGCGATGTCGCCCGCTTGTATGGTTATGAAGAAGTGAGAACTCCGGCATTCGAGCAAACGGATCTTTTTCACCGTGCCGTCGGAGAGGGCACCGACATCGTCACTAAAGAGATGTATGACTTCGCGACTAAAGCGGATAAAGACGGCAAATCGGATCATTACACCTTGCGCCCGGAAGGAACCGCGCCCGCGCTTCGTGCCTATGTGGAGAACCGCCTTTACATTGACAAGCCGGTTAACAAACTCTACTACCTGTCGTCCATCTTTCGATACGAACGCCCGACCAAAGGGCGGTATCGCCAGCACCATCAGTTCGGCGTCGAGGCACTGGGCGCAGGTGGTCCCGAAATAGACGCGGAAGTGATCAACCTGGCAGTGACCTTTTTCCGCCGCCTCGGAATTGCCCGACTGACGCTGAAAATCAACTCGGTCGGAACGGTGGAAAGTCGGGGGCGGTATATCGCGGCGTTGCGCGAGTTCGCGGAACCGTTTCTCGCCGATATGAGCGACGATAACCGGCGTCGGTACGAGACGAACGCTCTCCGTATGCTGGATAGCAAATCGGAGCGGGATCAGCAGATACTGGCGTCGGCTCCCCTACTTTCGGACTTTTTAGACGACGAATCGCGGTCCCATCATGACACTTTGCTTGGCTATCTCGACGATCTCGGTGTGACCTATGAAGCCGACCCACGGCTTGTTCGTGGGTTCGATTATTATGTCAAAACCGCCTTTGAGGTGCAGTCGCCGGATGTGGGCGCACAATCCGCACTCGCTGGGGGCGGTCGCTACGATAGACTGGTGGAAAGTATCGGCGGTCCCCCGACGCCGGGAATCGGGTTCGGATTGGGCATCGAAAGAACACTTCTCGCACTGGAAACGCTAAAAGCGAGTGTTCCGCAATCGGCGGGACCGACCGCGTTTCTTTGTCCCATCGGGGACGCAGCACGCAAAGCATGTGTCCCGTTACTCGCCGAGTTGCGGGGAGCCGGTATTTCAGCGGACGTGGATTATACCGGGCGGCGCATGAAAGGGATGCTCGAACAGGCCGATGCGATCCGCGCACGGTATGCCGTGATCGTCGGCGATGAGGAACTGGCAGGCGGAGTGGTTAATGTGCGGGACGTCATCACCAAATCGCAGGAAGTGGTTCCCCTGCTCACTCTGGTGGATCGCCTGAGCGGATGATTCATGTTCCCACAATTGCACATGGCGACATAAAAAACAGGGGGCTCCCATTTGGAAGCCCCCTGTTTTTCCCTGTTTGTTTACGGGAGGACGATAAAGCCAGCCGGACCGGAAACGATGGCAAGCACCTCGTTCGGAGTCTGGGGATCATCGATACCGTTGTTTACATTCGCCAGCGGTGCCGTCGGTAGCGAGCCGCCAAAGAGGGTGTTCTGAACCGCCGTGATCACCGCCGTGTGGCGTGCTTCCGTGGCTTGGATCCCGCCTGCGACAGCGAGGTACGTCTTCGTCTCGAAAAACGGAATCGCGCCGAGATAGGCTTCGGTTCCGGTTGCTTCGACGACGCGAAGCAGGTTGACGATACCGGGTCGGTCTAACAAGCCGATCCCGAAGTCGAACGTAGCACCGCGCAACGCGGTATTGGTGATCGCCTGTGCGCCGAGCGCACTGATCAGGAAGTCGCGGTGTTCGCGTTCGACCCGACCGAATTGTGCGACGTACGCCACATCCGGGGCGGACGCGGCTAAGCCGAGACCAGCGACGTTAACGCCGTTGATGTTTCCACCGGTGGTCAGACGGATCAATGCTTGGCTGTACAGGTCCGCTTCGGCAGCTTCCAGCGCGAGCGCGTAGTTCAATACTTTGATGTCCCCGGTTCCGGGAATGTCGTTGAATGTCAACGAAGGTTTGGTTGGCATGATATTTTCCTTGTGTTTTTCTTACGCGCCTACGATGAACGGTCGCACCGCCGCGAGTACCGCCGCAGGGTCCGAGTAATACTGGAATGTGTCTTCCGAAATGCCGGTGCCACTGTTGGGAGCGGCAGCTCCGTCGGTGACTCTCTTGCCGGTGACAACGCCGGGGATGCTATACAGCGGTCCCGGGTTCAATCCAAGCACGTAGGCAATCGCGCCGGAGTGCCGCGCTTCGGTGGAATGGATCGCGACCGCCGTGGTGACAAGCGATTTGTCCTGCGCAGTCGTGAATGACATAAACGGTGCGGCACCCAGATAAGCGCGGACGCCGGTTTCTTCCACGGCGTAAAGTGCTTGCAGGATGGAACGAAGATCGTTGCCCGCGCCTGCCGGGAGTTGATACCCACGTGAGTTGGGCGTCGTTACCGGTGCGCCGAACGACGACAATGCCGTGCGCAGGAAGTCGCGGTGTGCCGCTTCTACAAACGCGTACTGCACGAGGTACAGGAAACCGGCGTCCGCCGCGCCTCCTGCCAGCCCGCCGGTCCCCACATTCAGTGTGTACGAACCCGTAGAGGAATCGGAAGGCGTTGCTTCCAGGGGGGCGTCGAGGCTTCTACCCGACGCCGCGTTCAACGCCTGGCGATACAGGTCCGCTTCCAGGATTTCGAGTGTCAGTGCGTAGTTGAGAACTACTTCGTTCGCGCTTCTTCCCAGAACCCCGGGGAAGTTATTGGGGTCAAACAAGCCCGCGTTAGGGTTGTCGTCATCGTCATCCCCGCCGCCGCAGGCGATATTTGTAGATGCAAGAAGGCTCGCCGCTGCGATTCCTAAGCCCGCCGCCGTCATGCGTGTGAAAAACGCACGGCGCGACACCGGGTTTCGACGCAGTTCGTCGAGATCGTAAGTCGTTTCGTTCACTACTGTTCCTTTCGCTCCAGACCGAATGTTTTTCTGAATGGAGTTTGTTTCTAATGATGGAGGATGATATTTCGCTACGGGTAGATGGAGTAGCGATGGTCCTATCCGGTGTTCCCGCAGCCGGTAAATATTAAACATGGCACATTTCGTGCATCTTGCTCCGTTTTCTGGCTTTATGTCGTTGTGACATCGCAGTTTGTTGGCGCACTTTTGTAAAATCGGTTAAACTTTGCAAAATAAAGGATTTGTTTCGATGAGTTTCATCTCGCAAAAATTTTCAGAAAACCTTCCTCTTCTTTCTCCCGACGCCCTGGAAATAGCGCAACGGTTACGCGATCTGAAGCCGTATCAACCGGGAAAACCGATCGAGGAAGTGAAACGCGAATTCGGCATCACGGGTGAGATTGTCAAACTCGCGTCCAACGAAAACCCGCTCGGTCCTTCTCCTGCCGCCCTGCAATCGTTGTCGGACGCACTGCCACGGCTTGCCCTGTATCCGGATGGCGGATGCCACGACCTGCGCCTTGCGGTCGCGGACGAATTGCAGGTGTCGCCGGACATGCTAGTCTTCGGGAACGGTTCCGACGAGATTATCCATCTTCTGGGTCTGACATTTTTAGAGGACGGCGATGAAATCGTTATCGGAGACCCGACTTTCGTTCTGTACGAAGCCGCCGCCACACTCGCGGGAGCAAAGTCGGTCAAAGTGCCTCTCACCCGCCCCGAACTGGTGCATGATCTGGACGCGATGGCGGACGCCGTGACCGCAAAGACGCGCCTTGTTTTTGTCGCGAACCCGCACAACCCGACCGGGACCGTTGTCGAGGATAAAGCCGCCATCAACCGGCTTTTAGCACGTCTTCCCTCTCGGGCGATGCTGGTATTGGACGAGGCCTACGCCGAATATGTTTATCACCGCCCCCAATTTCCGAAGGCACTCGACTACATCCGCGAGGGAGCACCCGTAATCGGACTGCGAACATTCAGCAAGATGTATGGACTCGCGGGCTTGCGCGTCGGGTTCGGGGTCGCTGATTCCCAGGTCATCGCACTCATGAATCAGGCACGTTCGCCGTTCAATGTCAATCTTGCCGCACAAATAGCCGCGACGTCCGCGATTACGGATACCGCTTTTGTCGAGAAGTCGCTACGAACCAACACCGACGGACTGAACCAGTTTTATGCCGGATTCGAGCGAATGGGTTTGCCCTATATCCCCTCCTTCGCGAACTTTGTCCTGGTAGACACGAAGCAACCGTGCCGCGAAGTGTTCACAGCCCTTTTGAAGCAGGGAGTCATTGTGCGCACCGGCGACGTTTTCGGGCTGCCGACTTTTCTGCGCGTGACGGTCGGGACCGCAACGCAAAACGACCGATTCCTGAAATCACTCGAAGATGTTTTGATGACGCTTTCTGCTGGAACCCCGGTTGGATCGTGAGCGTTCAGGATAGGGTGAAACCGCAAAAATCGGCGTCAGAGAAACGGCAGTTCTGGGTACGCGCTGTCATCCTGCCCGCACTCATCGGCGCGTTGGCGGCAACCGCGATCCTTTATGTGCCGCGTGCGGGCTGGGTATCGAACGATGTCACAACCGGGGCGCACCCCGGCTATCCGGACCTTCAATCGCGGAAGTACGATTCGTCGCCATCGAATACGTTGCGCTTCGCCTCTGCGGCGGCAAGCGGAATCCGCAACTGGAAAGTCACGAATCGGGACGAGACGAAGGGGACGCTGCATGCCGAGGTGCGCACGGCTATCCCGTTGTTCACCGACGACGTTTCGGTGACCGTAACCCCGACAGGTAGAGACAACGATTCCTCGCTGGTGACGATTCATTCCTGGTCGCGAGTCGGGCGCGGTGATCTCGGCGAAAACGCACGCCACATCCGGGCGTTGCAAGCGGCGATGGATGAAAAACTGCCCCGGCTGGAATAACACCATGACAAGTCAGTCGCGCGATGTCGCGGTCGTCACCATCGCGGGAAACGCGACACAGGAGCGTAACGACGCCGTGGCTATCGAAGAACCGCTCGAAATCCGCGTCCGGACCACGAATAGCGATTCGGTTTCCGTCGCGATCACGATGCGCACACCGGGCAACGACGCCGAACTTGCCGCTGGTTTCCTGTGGGGCGAAGGCATTCTTACCGGCTCGTTTCCGATAATTCGTTCGGAGGAAAGCGGTCCGATCCAGCAGGGTGGGTTTCGGAATGTCGTTACACTCACGCTCGGCGGAGAATCGCTCCCGCCGTTGGGGGACTCGGCGCGACGGTCCTACATGACTTCGTCCTGCGGGGTTTGCGGGAAAGCATCGCTGGAAGCCATCGAATCCCGGCAACCATTCACGTTGATCCGCAATGTCCCCACCTGGACGGCGGCGACGATTTGTTCCCTTTCCGATACCCTGCGGGCGGCACAGGAAACGTTCGAACGTACCGGCGGACTGCATGCCGCCGGGCTTTTCGATACGAAAGGGAACCTGCGAGAGATTCGGGAGGATGTCGGGCGGCACAACGCCGTGGATAAACTCATCGGCATCGCCGTTCGCAACGAGACGTTGCCACTGTCCGAGTCGCTGTTATTCGTGAGCGGACGGGCTTCCTTCGAACTGGTGCAAAAAGCGGTCATGGCGGGAATACCAACACTCGCGGCGGTCGGGGCACCGTCTTCGCTTGCCATATCTTTGGCGCGTGACGCCGGATTGACTTTACTGGGATTTGTTCGGGGGGAGCGGTTTAATATATACTCCGGTGGGGACAGAATCGCACGACCATGACAAACAGCACAGAAATCTCGGCGCAACCGCCTGCTGAAACCACGGAACCGCGCATCGGCGAGCGAGAAACTGTCGCGAGTGGGATATCGGCAATCGTGCAAACCCTGCGTTTCGGTTTCGGAGAGATGGGCGCGGGTCGCACGTTCAAAACCCTGACCACGATCAATCAGAAGAACGGTTTCGATTGCCCTTCCTGCGCATGGCCCGACCCGGACGACCACCGTGCCCCCACCGAGTTTTGCGAGAACGGCGCGAAGGCGGTTTCCGACGAGGCGACGACGGCACGCATCACGCCCGAATTTTTCGCCCGCTATTCCATCGCCGAATTGTCTCAACAGTCGGATCACTGGTTAGGGAAACAGGGACGCCTTACACACCCGATGATCCGCAAACCGGGTAGCGAGCATTACGAGGCGATTTCCTGGGACGACTCCTTCTCGCTGATTGCCAGCAACCTGAATTCCCTCGCCTCGCCGGATCAAGCGGTTTTCTACACGTCGGGGCGCACTTCGAACGAAGCGGCGTTTTTATACCAACTGTTCGTGCGCGAATTCGGGACGAATAATCTGCCCGATTGCTCGAACATGTGTC
>JACMIS010000575.1 GCA_014381035.1 Armatimonadota bacterium | reverse complement strand
GTCCACCGTGGAGCCGAAGATATACTTCTGGCTCATCGCGTCGATCACGATATCCACGCCCTTATCACGGAAGAATCCGTCGCCCTCTTCGGTGTTCTCGTCCAGTGCCATGCCATACGACAGCCCGGAGCAACCGCCCCCCGCGACGTACACACGCAGGCGAACGCCTTCCGGGTTGCCTTGCTCTTCCAGAATATCCAGAACGGTTTGCGCGGCACGGTCGGTCAGTTCCACCGGCTGCTCGGCGGTCGGGATGAACTTTTCGCTCGGCAGAGTCGCCGTGGAGTCCATGATTTCCGTAGACATTGTAATTTGCTATCCTTTCACGGTGGGCGCGGTTGCCGCGTCGTACCGGGTATCTATATCATTGAATGATTTCGGTTTCGGCGACTGGTCCGGTCGCCTATCGGTATTATACCGCAAACGGAGGCGGGTACCAAACTTTTTACGCGCCGATTCTTGATACTATCTGCACAGCAAATGCGTTCCTGCTTATTTTTCCGGCTCGCTCCGGGAACCGGCAGTGAAGCTATCGGAGGAAACGAAAACCATGCGTACATTACCGGTAACCGCGAGCGACGACGAAATCAAGCAGTGGGTGCGCGACTGGATAGCAATTCTGGGCGAGGAGCGTTACGACGAAGCGGTCGAAATGTTGCACCCGAATCTGTCCCGGTACGGGCAGTACGATTTCTGGACGGGGGAGCGATTGAAAACGATCCTACGCCACTACGGACTGCACAAGCCGATACCGGAAGACCCCCGGGTATTCCGTCCCGCCCCGGTGGATGACGCGATGCGACACGAGTTCGAGAAACACCTTAAAATCTACCCCCGCCCCTCTCTGGAATCCGATTGGACCATCGATAACGTAAGCATCCTGGTGGATATGCCGCTCCGCGATGACAATGGCGTATTTCTGAGCGACATGACGGCGGAGATGATGCTGCGCCGTGTCGGCGAAAGTGAAATGGGAGTCGAGCTACTTTCTGCCCACGTGATGTGAACGGTATTCGCCTCGACGCTTCCGCAGACGCAGCGTAATGTTTCCGTACCGGGAAGCATTACGCTGCGTCAACGGTGACAACATCATTACGTTTGCGCCGTGATCATTATCATTCCAACAAGTCGCTAAGATCACCGCGCGACCAATCCTTGTACTCACTGTTGAACTGATCGTGCTGTTTGTTCGTTCGATGAGAAGGGGTGACGTAGTCGCAGAGCCAACATCGGGCTATCTTGCACCCGCCGTTGAAGAACTTCCCCTGTGCCAACATGGCGGATGAATAAAACCGGTTGAAATCGTGCAGGCAGTACGGTTTCTTGTGGACGAAGAACTGTTCCCGGTAGGCACGCTCCGCCCGGAGCCGCGCTTTCTTGCGCAGATTGTCGAGATAGCCGCGCCGACGGGCGCGGGGTGGAATGCTGTCGTTCAATCAAAGACCTTTCCACTATCGCCCTCTTTGATGGAGGGCTAAATAGTGTAAGGTCTGTTGTTTTGCATGACTTTCATGCGTCTATGATACCGCATCGTCCCCCGTGTCCGCAGGTGCGAATCGCTTCGGCGGAAAGCGATACAGGATCGGCGTTTCGTTACGGAATGCGCAACCCTTCTGTCATCGCGGGGTACGTTCTGCCGAGGAGTTCCGCATGCAGTCGGGGTTCGCCCACTTGCCCCACGCGCTTCATTTCCGCGATGGCGGCATTCTCATGCTTCAGCGTGGAAACGAGGCACACGCCCCACCCGAGGAGCAGGACACAGGCAAGCGGGACCGCCATCGCCCGCATCCCGCGCGTGACCCCCGCCGCGACCGGCACCCGCAACATCCGGCTGAAGCCCGCGAATACGGCGAGAAGCACTACCGGGGAGGATAGCATCACCATACTGATAACGATGGGGAGAATGATCCCCCAGATGTTCTTCGTGCCACTTTCGCCGTCGGGATCGCCCCCGGAAAGCCCCTGAATCAGCCCGACTGCTCCGATTGGTCCCGCGAACATGTACCAGGTAGCGGCTCCCACCGAACCGATGGCCACAAGTGTGCCAGTCGTTCCGAGCATGACCAACAAACCGTGCCCGATGGATTTTGCCGATAACCGACAGGCGAGTGGAGGGACGACAAGAAGGAGGACACCCGCGATAAACACCGCCCCGCAAAGTATCTCCGGGGCGATCCGGAAATCAAGGTCGTTCTCGCCCCAATATTGCGTCGTGGTCAGACCGGCAACTCCGACGAGAAGAGGCAGCACCAACCCGAGCATCACGCCCCAGCGTGCCGACGTTTGCAGGACTTCACTTTTTTGCAAACGGGGCGAGAACTTGTAGATCAGCTTGAATATTCCGGCGAACGTCAACGAAGACAGGACTCCCGTGAGCAACAGAATATCCCCATACCAGGAGGCAAGCAACCGGAACGTTTTGTCGCCAAAGCCCATATAGGTGCGTTTCATGCCTTCTTTGACTATCTGTTTGGTCGCGTCACCGTCGCGACTCGCCGCCGCGAACGCCGTTGCCTCCTCGGGATGTCCTGCCGACTGCAGATACGCCACGTACTCCGCCTCGCGGATTTTTTGGAAGCGGTTGCTATTCTCGTCCGTCTGATCGTACGGAATAGCCACGGCTTCCGCGCCGCCCGGTCGGCTTCTGGCGATGGCGATCACCGTGCGACCGACCAGAACCCCGATCACGCTGTCATTCTTTGCCATCATCACCGCACCGACATGCCGGGTCGCCCCGCGCAGGGCGATGCCCTCTTCCCGATTCCCGCCAAGTTCGGCTTCGACCGCTTTCACCGTCGCCATCCGTGCGGCGGCGCGAAGAGAATCGAAATGCGGAAACAGGATCATGGCGGACGACGCGGCGCGGGGCATAAAGCCCACCTCGGAGCCACCGTTACGCTCGATTTGTAGTCTCCATCTCGCGTTCATTTCCAGAAGCGCGTAATCGTTCCAGTCGGTTTTGGCACCTGCCCGTTTCCAGGCGGCGGTCGCTTCCGCATCGTGATGACGCGCGAAGTTGCCGACGGCGACCATGCAGGGGAAGAACGCGTTTGTTGGTGCGATACGCTCGCCCTGTTCGGCAATCGCGATAAATTTCGCCACCGCCTCCGGGTCGCTCGGCGTCCCGGGCTTGACCGGCTCTTTCGGCTGCCGCGACACGGGCGATAGCAGACTCTCCTCGGAACGACGCACGCGGACTTGCCACTGCGCCATCCGTGTCAGGCGTGCCGCGATCACCGCCGGGTTGTCGGGGAACTTCGCATCCAGAACAGCGAGTCGCAAAAGCGATTGCTCTATCTCGCCGCTCATGGCGTGCGCGAATTGTAGATCGAAGTCGTTCGGGCGGGTCGCAACAAAACGGGCGGCGGCATCGCCGCTAATCTTGCCCTCTCCGTACAAAGATTCATTCAGCGAATGAAGTGCGCTATACTGCGCGAACGGGAATAGTTGCATCCGGGCAAGCCACCCCGTGGAGGGCAGCAGTAGAAGCACGGCAAGAACCGACAGCGTGAAGCCATAGAAGATTTTGCGGCGGACAGACATAGCACATTTCCTTTTGCATAAAGAAACGCGAAACGTCCGGTTCGGTTACGCAACACCGGCAGGAGGTTTTCAAAAAGTCACGCGGCACGCTAAATACTCGTTTCCCGCGAAGAATTGGCGCGGCGGGATTTCATAAACGCCGATGTTGTCGTATACTCTACGTAAATGACTATCCCCGCCACCGCCGCAACTGTCCCCGATCCCCAAGCCATTGAAGCACAGGCGAAAGCGTTCCGTGATCGTGCCACCCGCATCCAGTCCGAGATCGCCCGCGTGATCGTCGGGCAGACGGAGATTGTACAGAGCGTTCTGGTCGCCGTTTTAGCCGGAGGGCATGTTCTTCTGGAAGGCGTTCCCGGACTCGGCAAAACGCTTCTCGTCCGCACCCTCGCGCAAGTGATGGACTTGCAATTTTCCCGCATCCAGTTCACGCCCGACCTGATGCCCGCCGATATAACAGGCACGACTTTGTACATGGATGATGAAGCCGGGCACCGGGCGTTCCGGTTTATGCCAGGACCGGTCTTCTCCAATATCCTCTTGGCGGACGAAATCAACCGGGCGACGCCGAAAACGCAGTCCGCGCTCCTGGAAGCGATGGCGGAAAAATGCGTCACGGTCAGCGGCTCCCAGCGAACGCTCCCCGCGCCGTTCTTCGTGCTCGCGACGCAGAACCCGATTGAGATGGAAGGCACTTATCCGCTTCCCGAAGCGCAAATGGACCGCTTTTTGTTCAAAGTGAATGTGCCATCGCCTAGCCTCGCCGAACTGTCCGCGATTGTGGACCGCACAACCGGTTCTGACACGGCGACGGCGGGCAAAGTGATCACGGAAACCGAAGTCCTGGAAATGCAAGCGTGGGTGCGCGGAATCGTGGTCGCGCCGCATGTTCGCGACTTCGCCGCCGGCCTCGTGGTGGCGTCCCATCCCGCGAAGGACAATTCCGCGCCGGAGATGGTAAAAAAATATGTGCGCGTCGGGGCGAGTCCACGCGGGGCGCAGTCGCTGGTTTTAGCGGCGAAGGTACGCGCCGCATTGTCGGGACGCTACAACGTCGCGATGGACGACATCACCGCCGTCGCCGCGAACGCGCTGGGGCACCGCATTCTCCTCAATTTCGAGGGAGACGCCGAAGGGATAAACCCCGCCGACGTGGTACAAAGCATTGTAGCGCACGTGAGTGACTGGCAACGAGCGGCAATGCCGAAGATGTAGTTCGGTGGTTGGGTTACTGGGTGATCCGGTGGTTGGGTATCCCGAAAGCGTTCGGTGAACGCGGTAACCTGATCGCCCAGTAACCTAATAACCCGATCACCCAGTAACCCAACAACAATGTGGATCATCTATCTCCTTATCATCCTCATACTCCTGCCGCTTCTCGCGCCGCCAATCCCGTTGCGGAAGCGCGAAAAGAGTGGTTGGGACGGTTTGCCCTTCGTCACGCTGGGACTGATCCTCGCCAACATCCTGATCTTCCTGCTCACCGTAAAGGATAACAACTTCGGTCTGCTCGAAGCCAGCGTTGCCGAGCAGGTCGCGCTACGCTGGGGGATTGTTCCGCACTCGCCGAATCTGCTGACGTTGTTCACGCACCTGTTTTTGCATGGCGGGTGGGAGCATCTGTTCTTCAACATGCTGTTCCTGCTTCTTTTCGGACCGCATATCGAGGACGCGCTCGGACGCTGGGAATATCTGCTGTTTTACATCGGCGGTGGGTTCATGGCGGGACTGCTCCACGTTTTTTTAGCGTCCACCCCGCTCCTGTCCGCCGCTGCCGACAAACCGCTGATCGGGGCGTCCGGCGCGATTGCGGCGGTCCTCGGGTTGTTCGCGGTGCGATTCTGGCGGGCGAAACTGCGTGTATTCCTGATCTTCTCGGTCCCGGCGGTATATGTGATCGGTCTATATACATTGCGCGAGATCTTCACCGGGGTCCGTGCGTTCGCGGACGCCGGGGGGAGTGACTCCGTCGCCAACTGGGCGCATATTGGCGGTCTGCTGTTCGGCGCGTTGATCGCGATCCCGCTCAAAGTCAAGAACGATTCGCGACAGGAGTACACGCTGGAAGACGCGGAAACGGCGGGACGCCAGGATCGCTGGCTGGATGCCGCCCGATTGTATAGCCGCTACCTCGCCGAAAAGCCGGACGACGCCGCGACGCACCGGGCGATGGGCAGGGTGAATGTCAAATTGCGGCAAAGCGAAGACGCGCACCGGCATTTCATGGAGTCGTTGCGGCTGTATCTTCAGTCGCCGCCGTCGCCGCCCATCTCTGCCGCCGTCGCCGGAGTATACGGCGACGCTTGCGCGGCATTCGAAACGTTCCCGCTTCCCGCCGCGCTTCTGTCTCGCATCGCCGGGGCATGTGAGGAAACCGCACAATTCGATCTCGCCCGCCGCGCTCTAACCGACCTGTGCCGGAACCACGCGGGCACGAAAGAGGGCGAGAACGGTCTGCTCCGCCTCGGAAAACTGTATCTGTCCCGTCTGCATCAGCCGCAAAGTGCCGCCGAGGTCTTCCAGGAGTTTTTGCAACGGTACCCGCAAAGCGAGTGGCGCGGTCATGTCGAGCGGTTGTACGCGGAATCGCGAGGCAAGTTGTGAATTGCCCGGCGGTATGCTCACTTTAAAAGAACGGAATCGGGCGACTCTGGCGCGGCAACTGCTTCTGTCGCGCTCACCGCTCACGCCGCGTGATGCCATGGGGCAGATCGTCGGTCTGCAAGCGCAGGTCGCCGCGCCGCCGTTTATCGGACTGTGGACGCGCCTGGACGGATTCGCCCGCGCCGAGTTCGAAAAGGTTCTGGTTAGCCGTGCAGTCGTCCGCGCCCCGTTTTTTCGCTCCACATTGCATTTCGTCACGGCGGACGATTTTTGCCGGTTTCGACTCGCGATAGAACCGGCTCTTCGTCGCGCCCTGTCTGCGTTTTTTGGAGAGCGAGCGAGGGGACTACCGGAAACGACCCTGACCGAGGCGGCGCGGGCATTGCTCGCGGAAAAGTCCTATACGTTCGCCGCACTCGCCGCCGCGCTAAAGCCGCACGCCCCGGACGCCGACCCGGACGCCGTCGCGTATCTGGTGCGAACCCGCCTGCCGCTGGTGCAAGTCCCGAATGGCGGCGCGTGGGGTTACGGCAACAGTGCCGAATACGCGCTCGGCGAGGCGTTCACCGGGCGGACACTTGCTCCTGTCGCGGAAGGTCTGCCGGAACTGGTGCGCCATTACCTGCGGGCGTTCGGTCCTGCTACGGTGAGGGACATACAAACGTTCTCCGGACTGACCGGGTTGCAAAGTACGGTGCATGCGTTGCGTCCCGAGCTGCGCGTGTTTGCCAATGAAAACGGAGCGGAACTGTTCGATATGCCGGACGCGCCCCTTCCACCCGGCGACGCTCCCGCCCCGATACGCTTCCTGCCCGAGTATGACAACCTGCTACTGGCGCACAATGACCGCACCCGAATCATCGCGGACGAACACCGGCGTCTCGTTTTCCTGTCCGCCGCCCGTGTCCGCGCAACGTTTCTCGTGGACGGTTTCGTCGGGGGGGCGTGGACGATTGAGCGTATGAATAAGACAGTTACGCTCGTTATCGAGCCGTTTACCCCGCTCGCCGACCCGGACAGAGAGGCTCTCGCCGAGGAAGGCGAGCGGCTTCTGCGCTTTGTCGAACCCGGCGCGGTTACATTTGCGGTGCGTTTTACGTAATAGTCAGGGAGTTAAGTGATCAGGTGATCAGGTGGTTGGGGTGACTTCGTGAACTCTCCCCCGACAACCTGACCACCTGATCACCGGTAGAAAGGGGGACGCGGTAATAATCGTCCATAGGCGTTGGGTTGTCGGGTGATCAGGTGGTTGGGTTGTCGGGGGAGAGTACACCAAGTAACCCCAACCACCAGATAACCAGATAAATTAAAAACCAGACAATTACGT
>JACMIS010000574.1 GCA_014381035.1 Armatimonadota bacterium | reverse complement strand
TACCGTCCGGCGGGCAAGTCGGTGCGGTTAGGCTTCTGAACGTTCGCCCAATGAAATCCGCGTACCTGCGTCCGCGAGGACGCTCGGCACGAAGTGCCCACAGGCGTGGGTTTCAACCCGCGATCCCGATGCCGTGCGGGAACATAGTACTGCTATACCAACTCGACCTGGAAGCCCCACAGGTGCGACGACACCGGGCGAACCTGGAGCGTCTGACCGGTCAATTCGCGCCCCGCCGTAAAGTGGACCGTTTTCCCGCCGCGCGTCTGCCCCTGCCACTGATCCGGCGCTTTGTGCGAACGTCCGTCTACCAGCACCTCGAAGACCTTCCCCGCCGCAAAGTCGCGCGCGTTGATCTCGCACGTGATGTCGTTGATGCGGGCGATCAGCAGTTCGAGGCGTCGGATCTTCTCCTTGTGCGGGATCTGGTCCGGCAACTTCGCGGCTTGCGTGGGGTCGCGCGGCGAATACGCGAACATGAACGCGCCGTCGAAGCGGATCTCGTCCACGAACCGCATCGTATTCTGGAACTGCTCCTCAGTCTCGCCGGGGAAGCCGAGCATGATGTCGGTCGTGATCGCGATGTCGGGCATCGCGGCGCGCAGTTTACGCACGATGGTTCGATATTCGTCGAGCGTATAGCCACGGTGCATGCGGTGAAGCAGCATGTCGTCACCAACCTGGACCGGCAGGTGGACCTGCTCGCACACCTCCGGCAACGTCGCCATCGCCTCGATCACATCGTCGGTGAAGTCTTTCGGGTACGGCGACGTGAACCGGACGCGCTCGATCCCCGGTACGTTGCTCACGCGTCGGAGCAGTTCCGAGAACGAACAGGTGGCGTCCAATCCCTTCAAGCCGTAGGAATTGACGGTCTGCCCGAGTAGCGTTACTTCTTTCGTGCCGTGCGCGGCAAGATGCTCGACCTCGCCGACAATTTCATCGGCGGGACGCGACCGCTCCTTGCCCCGTGTCAGCGGCACGATACAGAACGCGCAGAACTTGTCGCACCCGTACATGATCGAGACGAACGATTTGAGTTTGCCGGTGGTGACGCGCTTGCGGGCCGGTAGGAACAGTTGCGACTCGGTCTTTTTGCGCGGCAATTCCAACTGGATCAGCACTTCGGACGGCTTGCCCTGCCGCGAAATCCCGGCGTCGAGGTTGCTACGGCGCGTGCGGATCAGTTCCGGGATGCGCTCTAACTGCGCGGTCCCAGCGATCAGATCGATGTGCGGCGCGCGCATCGCGATCTCTTTCCCGGCGCGTTGCGCCATGCACCCGGTCACGCCGATAGTCAGGTTGGGGTTCGCGCGTTTGAGTTCGGCGAGTTCACCGAGTTTGCTAAACACCTTGTCTTCCGGCTTTTGCCGCACGGAGCAGGTGTTGAGCATGATGACGTCCGCGTCCTCGGCACTGTCGGCTTCGACCAGACCATCCGCCTCCAACAGGTTTTTGATCTGGTCGGAATCATCGACGTTCATCTGGCAACCCCACGTCAGGACATGGAACCGCTTCGGGCGGGCGGCGGGGGTTGGGATCTGGTCATCCGTGGTCGGCGTTTCCGCTGTTTCGGTAATGGTTTCGGTTTCGGCGAACATAGCCGCTCATTATACGCCGATAGGACGGGGGGCGCAAAAATTGGGGCGGCGCGGTTTATAAGCCCATCGCACGCAAAACCGCGTTCTGCACCTCGGCGAAACGCACCGGGGTGAGTTCGCCGATTTTGTTCAAGAGCCGCGCTTTGCCGCGTACCTGAACCTGGTAGCCTAGCACCACCGATTCCTGCGCCAGACCCGCTTCCCCG
>JACMIS010000573.1 GCA_014381035.1 Armatimonadota bacterium | reverse complement strand
TCGGCTGTTCCCTTTGCGCTGGGGCGTGTCCGGCGAACGCGATTTTAGTCGTCGCAGACGAGAACACGGAAGTCGCCCGCTTTTCGCCGGGGGAGCGATATGCGGTGCGGTACGAGATCAACATGATCCGCTGTATCTATTGCGGGTTCTGCCAGGAGGCGTGTCCGACCGGTGCGGTCGAACTCAAGGACCAGTACGAACTGTCGGAAGACAACCGCGCCGCGCTGATTTACACCAAGGAAATGCTACTGGTTCCCGACCCGAACCGGGAGAGAGTGGATTAGAAGAATCCCCGGAAGCCCCCCAACCCCCAATCCTGGGGGAGCCGGAGGGGAAAAGGCGGAATCGTTAGGCTCGACCGCTGGACGAATCTCGCTCACTCGGGCTCCCCCAGGATTGGGGGTTGGGGGACTTCCGGGGATTCTACGGATTGACAAACCGGGTGCTACCGATTACACTCAAACGTTGAGGCGACGGGTCGTCTCGAAGGATATTTGCGTTACGTTATGCCGTCAATGGAGCTTATTCAGGCGTTTCTCGCGCCGCAAGTGATTTTGTTTCTGCTCTTCGGAGCGGGCGCACTTGCCACCGCGCTTACCATGCTACTGCACCCCAATCCGGTGCGGGCGGCACTTTTTCTGGTACTCAACCTGTTCTGTGTCGCGGTGCTGTACTTGCTCCTGAACGCCTACTTTCTGGCGGCAGTGCAGGTCGTGGTGTATGCCGGGGCGATCATGGTGCTGTTTCTATTCGTGATCATGCTTCTAAACCTCGGAACACCCGACCGGACACGGGATCACTTACGGATTCAACAGCCGCTCGCCGCGCTTGCCGGACTGGTTCTTGCCGGTGCGGTCGCTATCGCGCTGGTGCGCACCATGCCGCTCCCGGTCCTGGACGAGAGCGGGAATCCGCCGAAGCTTCGGCAACCCCGTGGACCACGGGCGAGAGCAGCGGCGGTGGCGGGCTTGCCGGAACCGGTGCGTCCCGATGCCATTACGGAGCCGGGCGGTGGTGGTCGCATGACACCGGCAGCGAATGAAGATGCCGTGGTGATGCCTGAAAATGCAGCGCGGTCGGCGGCGAACCCGAACGCGGTCCCCTCGGCGGAGCAGGGCACTGTCGCGGGGGTCGGCAAGGCACTGTACGACCCGAATCTGCCGTACCTGTTTCCTTTCGAAGTCACCAGTATCTTGCTTCTGATCGCGACCATCGGCTCCGTCGTGCTGGCGCAACGCAAAACGCCCTCGGAAAAATCGCTGGATACGGAGGAGTTGGTCTGATGGAACCGCAACAAATGGCGCAAACGACGGCGGAACTGTCTGCGAGCAACCTGATCCCCGTTAACGGGCAGGTGCCGCTGGCGTGGTACCTGATTCTGGCGACGCTCCTTTTCACGATTGGCGCGGTCGGGGTACTCATCAAGCGCAACCCGATTGTGATCTTCATGTGCGTGGAAATGATGCTCAACGCCGTGAACCTGACGTTCATCTCGTTCGGGCGTTACCTCGGCGACACCGGCGGGCAGATGTTCTCGATTTTTGTGATGGCGGTCGCGGCGGCGGAAGTCGCGGTCGGTCTGGGCATCCTGCTTTCGATTTTCCGCTCCCGCGAAGATATTAATGTGGATGAAGTGAGCCTGCTCAAAGGATGAATACAAACGCATTACTCTGGGCGATACCCGCGCTCCCGCTGGCAGGCTATCTGATCAACGCCTTCTTCGGTGCGGGTCTGGTCAAGTCGCCGAAGCCAGTCGTCGAGACCGAAGAGGCACAACACGCCGCGTCGCTCGCCGACCCGCACCGCTACGAGATCGAGTCCGAGCACGACCCGGTTCATGTCGAGGGCGACGGGCATACCGACGAGCACGGACACGCGCACGATCAGGCACCGCTCGACAAAGGCGGCATGGGGATCGTCGGTGGGCTGGCGACGGCGATGGTTCTGCTTTCGTTCGTGCTGTCCGTCATCGTTTCGCTCCCGTTCTTCGGTGGAGCGAAGGAAGTCGTCTTCTCGCCCGCGTTTCAATGGATGCGTGTTCCCGCCGTCGGTGGATTTTCCGGTCTGGATTTGAACTTCCGGCTTGCGGTGGACTCGCTGACCTCGTTAATGCTGTTGATCATTACCGGCGTCGGTTCGCTGATTCACCTGTATTCGATGGGGTACATGGCGAACGACAAGGGTTATGCCCGCTACTTCGGCTACCTTAACCTGTTCGTTTTCTTCATGCTTCTCCTGGTGATGGGAAGCAACCTGATCGTGACGTTTGTCGGATGGGAAGGCGTCGGGCTGGCGTCGTACCTGCTGATCGGCTACTGGGCGGATCGCAAGTCGGCGACCGACGCGGGCAAAAAAGCGTTTATCGTCAACCGCATCGGGGACGCCGCGTTTCTGGTCGCGCTGTTTCTGATCTACAAATACTTCGGCACGTTCGAACTGTTCGGCGCGGAAGGGATTCTGACGCGGGCGGCGGCTGAGGATTGGCCGACTGCGCGTGACGGCTCACTGTATGTCGGCGGGGCACTCTCTGCCGCCGCGTTCGTCCCGTTCCTGATGTTTATCGGCGCGACCGGTAAATCCGCGCAGGCACCCCACAACCTCCGGGAGCCAGACGTAGAGCGGTGCCTGC
>JACMIS010000572.1 GCA_014381035.1 Armatimonadota bacterium | reverse complement strand
TTGACGATGTATTGTTCCTCGGTGGCGAGACGACCAAAGTCGGTTCCCCGACGGTTGCGGGCGTGAGCATCGCCGCGACCATCGTGAAGCAAGGCAAGGGTCCCAAGATTCACGGCTACACCTATGTCAAGGTGAAGGGTGAGCAACGACACTACGGGCATCGCCAGGAACAAACCACGCTTCGCATCGACAAGATCGCGGCGTAGGTAGTTAGGTAATTTGGTGATTGGGATTACTCCCGATTCCTAACCACCCAACCACCCAACCACTTATTACGGAACGGAGTTTTTAACAAATGGCACATAAAAAAGGCGTTGGTTCGTCGCGTAACGGTCGTGACTCGAACCCCAAAATGCTTGGTGTGAAAGAGTACGCGGGCGAATATATTTCCGCCGGTTCGATCATTGTTCGGCAGCGCGGTTCGGAGTTCGATCCGGGCGCGAACGTCGGTATGGGACGTGACTACACACTGTTTGCCAAAATTGACGGCTATGTGAAGTTCGAAGGGTTCAAAAAGAACCGTCGTGTGTCGGTTTATACGACCAGCCCCTACGCGAAGGACGCCGCACTGGTGACCGAAGCACCCGTCACGGAAACCGCTACCGCATAAGCCGAAGCGTTTTTCAGGTAATATTTATGCGACCCGAACCGTGTAGCGCGGTTCGGGTCGTTTGTTTGTCGGAGGTTGAATATGGCTACATTTATTGACGAGGTAGAAGTTTATTTCAAGGCGGGTGATGGTGGCAACGGGGCGACGACGTTCCGGCGCGAAAAGCATGTCCCACGCGGCGGTCCCGATGGCGGCGACGGCGGACGGGGCGGTTCCTTTTATGTGGAAACCAGCCTGCACCTGTCCACCCTGCTGGAGTTTCGTCCCGGCAAGATCTATAAAGCGGATCGTGGCGGCGATGGCTTGGGCAAGAAACAGTCCGGTAAGAACGGCGGCGACCTGATTCTGAAAGTGCCGGTCGGTACCCAGATCAAAGACCTGGGCACCGGCACCGTGATCGCCGATATGGTGCGCTACCCGCAACGCGAGACAGTCGCGGCGGGCGGGCGCGGCGGACGGGGCAACCAGCACTTTGTGTCGTCCATCCAGCAAGCACCGTCCTTCGCCGAGAAAGGCGAACCAGGCGAAGAACGCAAGGTCTCGATGGAACTGAAACTCCTCGCTGATGTGGGGCTTCTTGGCTTCCCGAACGTCGGAAAATCTACCCTGCTTTCCCGTGTCAGTGCCGCGAAGCCGAAGATCGCCGATTATGCGTTTACGACGCTGGTTCCGAATCTGGGCGTCGTGCGCGTGGATGACAATACCAACTTTGTCATGGCGGACATTCCCGGACTGATCGAAGGCGCGAGCGAGGGTGCGGGTATCGGGATCCGATTCCTGAAGCACCTGGAACGAACCCGTGTACTGATCCATCTGGTGGATATTTCCGGCATGACCGGGCGCGATCCGTTAGAGGATTATCGCATCATCAATAACGAACTCGCCGAGTGGAGCGCGGAGCTTGCCGCACTGCCCCAGGTGATCGCCCTTTCGCGCACGGATATCATCACAGAAGAGGGCGTTGTCGAGCGATACAAAACGCATTTCGAGAACCTCGGAATGACCGTGTTCCCGATCTCGTCCGTTACCGGGGACAATATTACCCCGCTCATCTGGCACGTCCACCAGAAGCTGGAAGAGACCCCCCGCGACAAGTCGGCGACGGCGGAGAGCGGTATTCCCTCTGGTATCGTGTACATCACGCCGCAAGCACAAACTTCCGACGACGATCCGAAGAAGTTCAAGGTCGAGCGCGACGACGCCAACGTACTCGTGGTCTCGGGCAAGGCACTGGAGCGGATCATCGCCATGACCGACATGGACAACGAAATGGCGGTCCGACGCCTGCAACGGCGTCTGGAACGGTTGGGCGTGTTCCGCAAACTCGCGGCGGCAGGCGCGGCGGAAGGCGACACCGTTC
Source organism: Armatimonadota bacterium (assembly GCA_014381035.1). Next base: position 5,548 of record JACMIS010000572.1, on the reverse strand, counting down.
GTATCCGCGACGTAGAGTTCGACTACATTGACGACGAAGCCCCGGAAACCGCCGAAGAGGCGGAGGAGATGGAGTAGGCGATTGGATTATTTGACGCTTGGGAATCCGGTTGCTGAACCAATACAGGTTGCCATATTTTAAGCCACTCCCAAGCACCAAATAACCCAATCGCCTAACTACCGGACTCGCGGTACAATGGCGGGGAAGTTTTTACGATGAATGATTTAGAACAAGTTAAGCCGGTGCCGCTGACCAATGCGCCACCGGCGATGCGCCGGAATGTCCGCGAGACCGCGCTTCGGGTGTTGTACGCCATGGACGCCGGGAAACGCCCGGTCGAGGACGTTCTGGAGGATTCCGTGAGTGCGTCGGAGTTGGATGACCGCGGACGTGCTTATCTGCAACAGATGGTCGCCGGCACTCTGGACAACCGGACCGCGATTGATACCGCGCTGGACAGGTTTGCGACCGACTTTCCTACCCACCGACAAGCCGTGGTGGACCGCAATATTCTTCGTCTCGCCGCCGCTGAGATCCTTTTTGGCATCTCGGATGCGCCAGCGGGCGCGGTGGTCAACGAAGCGGTGGAGTTAGCCAAGAAGTACAGTACGAAAGACTCCGGGCGGTTTGTTAATGGCGTACTCGGTGCTCTGGTTCGTGACCATGTCGGGATAGAAGTCCCCGCGACTGTTACGGATGAGGACGCGGACGAAACCGAGCCGGATGTCGCACCCACGCGATACTGGGGCGAGGAACACCGAACTAATCAATCACCCAGTCACCCAGCACCCGATACCGAGGAACCCCATGTCTGAGCCAATACTATTAGATGGAACCGCGACGGCGAAAACGATCCGCGAGGAAGTCGCCACCCGCACCGCACGCCTCAAAAACGAGTTCGGCGTCACCGTCGGGCTTGCCGCCGTGCTTGCCGGAGAGAATCCGGCGTCGGTTACGTATGTCCGGATGAAACGAAAAGCGTGCGAGAAAGCCGGGATCTATAGCCGTGCCGTCGAGTTCGGACCGGATGCGACCGAGGAGCAGGTTTTCGACGCCGTGCGGGAACTGAACGCCGACCCCGCGATTCACGGCATCCTTGTACAGCATCCGCTCCCCAAAGGGATGGACGAGTACCGGATCCTCGCCGAAGTGTCACCCGACAAAGACGTGGACGGCATCGGACGCGGTTCGCTCGGCGACCTGGTCAAAGGCGACGCCGCATTCGTCGCGTGTACACCGGCAGGCATGGTCGAACTGATGGATCGGTATAACCTCCCCATCGCCGGAAAACACGCCGTGGTGATCGGTCGCTCGGTAATCCTTGGCAAACCGCTCGCCTTGCTTCTTTTGAACCGCAACGCCACCGTGACTGTCTGCCACTCGCGCACCGCCGATCTGGCAAGGCACATCAAGGACGCCGATATTGTTTGCGCGTGTGTCGGCAAGGCGGAATTCATCACGGGCGACATGCTGAAACCCGGCGCAGTCGTGCTCGACGCCGGATATAACCGCGTTCCCGGTCGCACATCCGATGTGGGCGACTGCGACTACGAGTCGTGCGCGAAAGTCGCGTCCGCGATCACCCCCGTCCCCGGCGGCGTCGGTCCGATGACGATTGCGACCCTGCTCGCGAACACCGTGAAAGCCGCGGAACGTTCGGTCGGCATCGGTTAGTCCCATCTTCGCTCCCCTCGCGACAAGAGAAGCGAGAGGAGCATGTGAAAAGGAGCCGTTTCACGGTACAGTATCCTCCGTGAACGAACCGACCTTTGACCTTGATACATACGTGGCGCGGTGGAGCGAAGCCGTCAATGCCGCTCTCGCCCGTTTTACCCCGCCCGCCGATGCCCCGCCTGTCATACTCCACGAAGCCATGCGCTACTCGCTTTTCGCGGGGGGGAAACGACTCCGCCCCTTGCTCTGCGTCGCGGGTGCGGAAGCCGTAGGCGGGTCGGGTGAGAACGTGCTTCCCACCGCCGCCGCGCTGGAGATGATTCACACATTCAGCCTGATTCACGATGACCTGCCCGCGCTCGACAACGACGACCTGCGGCGCGGACGCCCCACTCTGCACAAAGCCTACGATGAAGCGATGGCGATACTCGCCGGTGACGCGTTGCATACGTTGTCGTTCGCGACAATCGCGACGCATCAAACGGGAACGCCGGAAGCCGTGTTGAAAGTGATCCGCCTTTTAGCCGATGCCTGCGGAGAGCGCGGCATGGTCGGCGGTCAGGTGGACGATATTTTGCATGAGCGACAACCCATCGGCGCCGAAATGCTTCGCTCGATCCATGCCCGGAAGACCGGCGCATTACTGACCGCGTCGCTTCTCTCCGGGGCGATTCTTTCCGGGGCGAACGCCGCGCAGGAAGCCGCACTGTTCAAATGCGGGGAACAGATCGGGGTCGCATTTCAGATAGTGGACGATGTTCTCGATGTCACCAGCGACGACGTGACGCTGGGCAAGCCTGCCGGCTCCGATCTAAAACTGGACAAGGCGACTTACCCGAAACTCTTCGGGTTAGAGGAATCGCGCAGACTCGCCTTCGTTGCCGCGCAAGACGCCGCCGACGCCCTGACCGGCTTCGGGGCGAGTGCCGATCCACTACGCGCCTTCGCCCGCTTCATTGTCGAGAGGAATGCGTGAGAGGCTGTTAGGGGTTAGGGGTCTCGTTTGACGGTCCGTTGGCGGCGGCAATGCGACAAGTCGGTCCACTAACCCCTAACACCTCTGGTACAATACGCCTGTTATGTTAAACCCTTCTGCGTCGCCCGACGCGCAACACCTCCCCGCGATGATGCTGTTCGCCGGTTCCGCGAACCCTGACCTTGCTGCCGAAGTAGCCAAGCATATCGGCGTCTCCGTGGGCGACTTGCAAATCACGCGTTTCGCGGACGGCGAACTGTATGTGAATTTCGAAGAGTCGGTGCGCGGTGCCGATGTTTTTTTACTGCAACCGACGTGCCCACCGATTGACCAGCATCTTCTCGAACTACTCGTTCTCATTGACGCCTTGAAACGCGCCTCGGCGGGCAAGATCACCTGTGTTCTCCCCTACTACGGCTATGGACGGCAGGAAAAGAAAGACTCCCCCCGCGAACCGATTACCGCGAAACTGATCGCGAACCTTCTGACTACCGCTGGCGCGAATCACGTCGTCGCGATGGACCTGCACGCCGACGCCATCCAGGGCTTTTTCGATATTCCGCTCGACCATTTGACCGCCTTGCATATCATCTCCGACTATCTTTCCAACAAGGATTGGAGCGGTAAAGACATTGTTGTCGTATCGCCGGACGAGGGACGTGTCAAAAAGGTGCGCCGCATCGCCGGTCGCCTCGGATGTCCCCTTGCCGTGGGCTACAAGACCCACCCCGAACACGGCGTTTCCGATGTCACGCACCTTGCCGGAGACGTGCGCGGCAAAACATGTATCGTGTATGACGACATGATTTCCTCGGGCGGCTCGATCAACGAGATTGTGGACACCCTGCTCGAAAATGGCGCGAAGCCGGAAATAACAGTCGCCACCACACACGCCCTTCTGGTCGGAAAAGCTGTGGAGCGATTGTCACGCCCCGAAATCGCCGAACTGGTCATCACGAATACGATTCCGCTTCCGGAAGAAAAGCGGCTCGCAAAAATGACCCAGTTATCGGTCGCACCGTTATTCGGCGACGCGATCCGGGCTATCTGGTCGGACGGATCGGTATCACGCTTGTTCGATTTTTAATCGGAAAGGTTTTATTCCCGGTTGTAAGACATTGCAACGATTCCCGCCGTTAGCGTATCTAACATAGCAAGTCTGCCGCGCTCCGGCGGCCACCAAATGCTATGTCCTTCAAAAAAAACTATTGTTTCGCGGTCGGCTCACTGACTGCACTTTCTGTCCTGACCCTGTTTTCCAAAGTCGCTTCCGCACAGGCACCGCCGACATTCACACCTGAAGGTCGCCCGACTGCCGGGGTGCAGGTCGGTAATCCGACTCCCGATGTCGTCGCCGGGGTGACATTCGAAAGGACCCGGATCAAACGCACGCCGCAAATGGCACCGAAAACCGCACTGTCGGAAAGCCGGTGGGATCTGCTTTACGCGGTCACCGAGCCGAATGGTCCCAAAGTTACTTATTTCGACTGGGACAGTGACTTTTTGTATGTCGCTTGGGAATCCCCGATTCCGGAAGCCGTCCGGATTGATTTAGACGGCGCGGACGATGGCTTTTTGCGTGGTGCGGATAATCTGAGCGTCCAGATAAATGTCCCGGTCTCGCTCGACCCGGATGCCTTCTCGACCACCGTGCCGGTGTCCGCCGAACTCTGGGACGGGACGAAAAACGGCGACCAACCGTTGCGCACGCCCGCCCCGCTCCCGGTTGCGGCGATCAACGCCGTTGCAGGACGCACGACCAGCGGTTCCTATGTCGTGATGGTGGCTATCGGCAAAACCGAACTCGCCGGGTTGCCGAGAGTCGCCGGTCGCAAGATCGGTTTACGTTTGGAGTCGGGTACCCCGCTGGCAACGCCGGATGGAACCACTCTTATTTCTAATCGCCCGTTTGTTCACCTTTTGCTCGGCGACCGCGTCGAGGCAAAGGAGCAAAATGTGCGTGTCTCGCTGAAAATCCTGAGTGGTAAAGATCTGGTTTCCGGCGACAGTTTACGGGCGGTGCTGGAGGCAAAGAACGAGGGGGCGACGCCGGTGGTGCTGTCAAGACTTTTCGTGCGCGGCTCGCAGGCAAGTTCACCGTTTGTCGACTCTGCCTCGTTCACCGGTCTGACCCTGGCTCCGGGAAAGACGACCAAGCGGGAATTGAAATCTATCGTCGCGCCACAAACACCGGTCGGAACGCATGTTCTTTCCGGCGGTGCGGAATGGACCGTGGAAACAGGAGCCGCTACTCCCGCCCCGGTGATCGTCGCCGCACTGGCGTCGTTCGACCGCGTCGAACCCTACTATATTTCGATGTCGCAACCGAAATCCCCGGTACTTACGAGTCCGGAGCGTTCCGTAGGCGGTTCACAAACCATAACGGTCACGCTACATAGCCGGGTTCCCGATACGGCACGGGCGCAGGTCGAGTTCAAACTACCGCTGGGATGGTCTGTGGAGGGCGGCGACGGTGTAAATCGAATCGTGGTGCTTCGCGGCGACGGTGACGTGCGCCCACTGAAATTCAAGGTACAGGTTCCCGGTGCCACCCCTCCTGGTCCATATGTCGTGGAGACTGCGGTAAAAATCGGCGACACCACGTACTCGGCAGCGTCTACGATCCGTGTCGAGGCGGCTCCGGAGTTGAAAGAGAAGTAAGGGTCAAAACCCCCGCACAAAAGTAGGGGCGGGAAACCGAATCGGTTTCCCGCCCCTGTCTCTCATTTAAGAGGATAGCGAACTACCAGCGGATAGCGAACTACCAGCGGATAGCGAACTACCAGCGGCTACCGCCACCGGTCGAACGACCACCACCATAGCCACCGCCGCCACCCGAGCGACCGCCGCCACCACCACCATAGCCACCGCCGCCACCCGAGCGACCGCCGCCACCAC
>JACMIS010000571.1 GCA_014381035.1 Armatimonadota bacterium | reverse complement strand
CGGGCGCTGTTCACTGGTTTTCTTCTCGCCTAACTGCGGGTTAGCGAGGGCGTTGTAGCACATGATGAACGACCGGCGGTGCTTGTCGGACACATTCGATCCCGAACAGTGGAGCAGGTTGGAGTGGAAAAACAGTGCCGAGCCGGGCGACATTTCGACGTAGACCTTCTCGAACAGGGTTTCGATCTGCGGCATGCGCGCCGGGTCCGCGCCGGTCTGCGCGCCGACTTTGCCATGCTCTAACCGCCCCAATTTGTGCGAGCCCTTGAGAACCTGGAGGCAACCGTTCTCCTGCGTCGCGGCATCGAGGGCAACGAACACGCTGAGCATGCGCGGGAACGCGAAGCCCTGGTTGTACCAGTAGCCGTAATCCTGATGCCACTCCCACGCGCCGCCCGTGCCCGCCTCTTTGAGCATGACTTTGCCGTGGAAGAACGCGATCTCCTCGCCCATGACCATCCGCGCGGCGTTCCCGACACGCGGGTTGGTGGAGGTCGCCGCCCAAACGTCGTCGCCCAATTCGTGCCAGATGGCGAGTTTTGCTTTTTTCCCAGTGGTGTCTTCGTTGCCGCGCGTATTAGCGGCGACGCGGTCGCCGCCTTCCACGTCGGCGATCAGGACGCGGATCTCGGTCGCGCTGAACAGGTTCGGCACTAACACGTAGCCGTCGCGGTGGTAGTCGTTGACGTTTTCTTCGGATAGGTACATGGTTTTTTCTTTCTTTTTCTGTCCTGCCCGGACGGGGGCAACACAGCGGAAACGAAGTTTCCGCGATGACGTTGCGTCATTGGACCTGCGGTGCTTTTTAGGGGCGTCCGCCGGTGGTGGTTTGTGGGGCGGAGCCTTCGGGGAGGCGGCGTACTTCGCCCGGTACTTTGGCGGCACCGTCGTTCGCGGCGGCGATGGCGGCGAAGCAGAGCGCGAGACTGCGCAGGTTCTCGCGGGCGTTGTTCATCGGCTCCCGGTCTTCCTCAATAGCGCAAAGCAGTTCCGCCATCGTGCCGTGAAAACCGTCGGGGAACCACGCACCGGTCAGTGCCGGCACGGCGGCTCCGGCTTCGGTGTACAGGGTCAGCGTCTGATTGTCCAGACTGGGACCGGTGCTGATGATGCTCCCAGCGGTTCCGCCAATATAGGTACGGTCCTGCTTCCCGAACTTCATCGCGGCGTCGAACACAGCGGACGCTTGTCCGCCGTCGAACTCGACGATGACCTGTGCGAGTAGCGGGGGCATGATCTCCTGTCCTTGGGCGAGACTCCGCGACGCCTGCACCCGCCGCACCATCCGGTTTTGCGCCGAGAAGAGCGTGCTCAGAAAGTCGAACCAGTGGATCGCGAAGTCGTAGAACACCAGGTCGTAGATCTTCTCGAACGGCGTCCCTTTCGTCCACGAGTGGTCCCAATGCACCCCGGCGTGGACGCTGAGAAGGTCACCGATCTGCCCCGACCGGACGGCTTCGCGCATATACGAAAAATGCGGTGCCCATCGTCCGTTCTGATTGACGGCTAATTTCACGCCGTTCGCTTCCGCCAGTGCGACCAGACGCTCGCCCTCGTCCAGATCCATGACGAACGGTTTCTGGCTCAGGACATGCTTTCCGGCATGGATAGCCGCCGCGATCAGTGGCAGTCGTTCCGGCGGGTGCGTCGCGATGTCCACGACCGTGATGTCCTCACGACTCAGCACAACGCGGTAATCGGTCGTCACGGCGGCGTCCGGGAAAAATTCATCGCGCCGCTTTTCCGCCTTTTCGATAGCCAGGTCACAAAGCACTGCCACGGCGTAACCTGCGTTCCGGTAGGCACGTAAATGTGAGGCAGTGATGCCGCCGCAACCGATGAGTCCGATTTGCGGGCGATAGGATTTCGGGTCACGCGGCCGATACGGCAATTCCGGAGCGGGTACTATCGCCTCTCGCGATTTATCGCCCAGGCTGTAATCGTCGTCGGATACGGTGTCGGTATTGCTCAAAGATTGCCTCCATTCACCAAAGAAACGGTTCGCTTTTCGCGGGCGGAAAGTACCGCGCTGTCCACGATTTGTTGCCCGACTCGCGCCAGTGCCGGGGAAAGCGGTCCGGTGATCGGTTCGCCCATTTCCAAACAATGGATCAAGTATTCGACCGGTGCGCGGCGCGGGAACGGGAGCACATCCACCGGCACTTCGTGCGTTTCGGGGCGCGACTTTGTTTGCAGACGGACCACCGATTCGTAGTCGTAACTACTGATCGTGCCTTCCGTGCCGACGACCACGAAGCCGCATTTCGGTTGCGGTTGCGATGTCCACGGGTCGGTGAAAGTCCCCCAGCGCGTTTCGTACTTCGAAAGTCCCGTCTCATAACGGCAGACCGTGACACTGTGTTCATCCACTTCGCTACCTACCGGTTCGTCAACAACGGCGGTCACTTCTATCGGTGCCTGTCCGTCATGGAACCAGGTACCGAGTGTGACGCCATAGCCGAGGTAATCCAGAAGCGACCCGCCCCCGGTCTCCTTACGATACCACCAGCTTTCCGCCTTCTGTCGCATCGCTTCATCGTCGCCGACTTCGATCTTGTCGGCGAGGTGCCGGAGCGGTCCCCGGTTGCCGTCGTAATAGTGAACCTCTATCACGCGCCCGATCACGCCCTCCCGGATCAGGCGGTGCGTGGTGACATGCGGTGGATACCAGGCGAGGGGCCAGTTGATCACCATCGTTTTCCCGCTCTTTTCTATAGCGCGAATCATCCGGTCGGCATCGTCAAGAGAGGAAGCCATCGGCTTTTCCACCAGAATATGCGTTCCATAGGCGGCGACCATCTCGACATAGTCGCCGTGCTTTGCGGTCTGTGGGCATAAAATCACCACGTCCGGTTGCGTTTCTTTTAAACACTGCCGCCAGTCCGTAAAGATACGCTCGGGCACGATTCCCAATCGTGCGGCGGTGTCCGCCATTCGTGCCGCATCCGGGTCCGCGATTCCGACAATCTCGGCGCGGGGATGATCGGCGACCTGACGCAACAAGTCGCCCATGTGCATGTGGTCGAAGCTGACCCCGGCAAACTTCCATGTTTTCGTGTTCGAGCTTTCGCGCATAACAAAAAATATCACAAATCATATCGCCTTTCCGGAATCTGATATGATAATAGCATTATGGCACGGTCACGAAGCGAGCGGGTTGGAGAAATATTGGTTTCGCTAAAGACAAAGCTCCGCGACGGCGGGTTGCTCCCCGGTACCCGGTTCTTGTCGGCACGCGAACTTTCCGCAACGTACGCGGTGAGTTATCAAACGGCGCACCGGCTACTGGAAGAGTTGTGCGCGGAGGGATTGGTAGAGCGCAGGGCGGCATCCGGAACGTATCTTCCCGGCGGCACGGATACGGAACTGCCCGGCGCGTTTACGGAAACGTGGTTGATTCTTTCCGGGCGAGCACGCCGCCCGAACAGTTTCGGTGCGCGGTTACTGGGCGAGTTATCCCGTTGCCTGAGTCGCGAAGGGATGTCCTGGCAGGTTTGCTGGGCAGAAAATCTCGCGACCGGCGATTTCCCCCCAACTGTGTTTCCGGTTTTATGGGAATCACCCGGCGTACTCGCCGCCTGTCGGCGCGACGGACGACGCGCTCTTCTTCTCAACGCCCGCCCCGCGCCGGGTCTGGATAGCGCGTTGGTAGATGGCGTTTCGGTGGACGATGTTTTCGGCGGGGCGTGTGCCGCCGACCTATTGTGCGGAACCGATAAAGAAAATGGCGCAGGTTTATGTGTTGTCACGGCACGCGCGGGCGATCTGCGTAGCGACGCCCGTCAGGAAGGGTTTCTGTCCCGTGCGCCGAAAGCGTCTGTCGTTCGTACCGGGGGATGGTATACAGAGGACGGAATCCGTGTCGCTCCCGACGCCCTTTTCCACGGACCAAAAGGGATTTTTTGTGCGAACGACCGACTCGCGGAAGGCGTTCTGATTGCCTGTGAGCGTAACAACGTACCCCGCCCGCGCCTTGTCGGTTTCGACGACGCCCCGGTCGCCGCCACTCGCGAACTGACTACGCTTGCCATCCCCTGGAGCGAACTCGCCGCAGACGCGGCCGAGATCATTCGGCGGCGGATCGCGGGGGATGTGTCCGCCGCCCGCCGCCGAATCGTCACGCCGCACCCGGTCCTCCGGCGTTTGTGACGAACGGGTATCCCGCCGCTAAAACGCGACGATGCCCTGCGTCCCGAACTGCGGCAACCCGCCGTCCGCCAGCCCGAGCGAGGATAGCCGACCGTCGCTTTCCACGCGGTACTGCGCGACACGCCCCTGCGCGCCGAGCAGTACGTAGAAATAGCGACCGTCCAGCGAGAGCGCGATGTCGATGGGAGCCGCCCCACCCGCCGCCGGTGCCGCCCCGCCGTTGTAGATCGCCGCGGCCGGTTCTAGGACGGCAATACTGCCGTTACTATTGACCGTGTAGGAGGTGATCGTGCCGCTGTCGGTGTTCGCGACATAGGCGTATCGCTCGTCGGGCGTAATGACGGGCCAGCACGAAGCGGTCTGACCGTTCGCCACCTGGTTGCTGATCACGCCCAGTGTTCCGTCCCCGGCGATGCTGTAGGTAGACGCGGAGGCGCGCCCCGGCCCGAGCATGATGCCACCCTGGTCCTCGGTCACGAGAACGCGGGTGCCGTTCGCGAAGAACGCCGTGCCAAACGGGTTGATGCCCGCCGACTCCTGTACACGCGGGGCAGAGAGCGTCCCATCGCCGTTCACGGTGTACGTAACCAGATTTTTGGCGAACAGTTCCGACACCAGAAGCACGCGACCGTCCGGCGAGAATCGGGCGGCGGCGGGTTGCGCGGGCATGTTGTTCACGCCGATCTCTCCGGAAAGCGGGCGGATGCCGTTCGTGATCGGGGTGAGATCGCCATTCCCGCCGATGCGAAACCCGGATACGTTCGCAGTTTCCCCAGTCGCCGGATTGCCAACGTTAGTGACATACAGCAGATTCCCCTGCGTGGCGATGCTGTTCGGGAATGCGCCCCCGCTCGGCTCGGTCTCCACCCGCGTCAACCGCCCATCGTTTCCGACCCGGAACACAGTGATCGAACCGCTCGCCGCGTTCACGGCGAACAGGAATTGCCGGTCTTGGCTGGGGTACAGCGAATTGTTGGAAATCAGCGGGTCGGCGCGGTCCATTTCCTCGAGCGAGGGGATGTGCCCCACCCCGGTGCCATTCCCGCCGGTCGCGAATGTTTCGGACTGGAGCAGGCTCCCGTCGGCAAGTCGGCGGAACGCTACTACAGCGTTCCCGTCGGCGGCGTTGGTCATCACATAAACCGACGAGCGTGTCGGGGCGAAATTGTCGCCGTCATCATCGTCATCTCCGCCGCCACATGCGCCCAGAAACGGCGACAGGGCGAGAATCGAGGCGGCGGCAAGGAGGGCACGTCGCGAAAGCGAGGACGAATAAACAGTATGGCTCATGCAGGTTTCCTTCGATCCGAGAAGATCGCGTACTGCAACCGCGTCCCGCGACACGGAAACGGTGGTTGCGATTTTTTCCGTATTGTCGTTAGGCGGCAGGAAGAAACTCCTGTCCGATCCATTGCCTTTTCCCCATCGGAAATGGTGCCATAAACCTATTCTATTGACTTTAATTGATAATAAATAAAGTTTTTTCTTGGCGGCAAAAACGGAACTTTACCTACCCCGCCGTTTGTTTACATGGTTCGTGAACCGCGCCATCGCTACCCCGTTTGCGCTCCCCCCGGCTTTTCGTTTACAATTGCGAACGACAACCCCTATGACGCACGATAACTTACCCGCCGCACTGCTTCTTCCCGCGACGTTTGCTATAGCGTCCGCGATTTTCTCGTTCGGCAAACGCAAATCCGAACCCGTCCCGGAACAGGAACCGATTACTCCGGTCGAAGCCGAAGACGACGAGCCGGACACGGACGATGAGGATATGGAAGGTGAGACACTTCCGGTTCTCGCGACCTTCTCGATTGGGGAGGATTTCTACGAAGACCGTGCCGCTTGCGAACAGGTGTGGGACGCACTCGCGCTCCCGGTTCATAGCGATGGGGTAGATGAGCCCACCCGATTTTTTGCCCTTTCGGCGTTCGATCCCGCCCCTTCCGGTCGAGATGCCGTTGCCCTGACTGCGTGCAAACTCGCACAGGATGCGACGCAACGAGGTTACTCCGTCCTTCTAATAGACGCCGATACCTCGCGTCCGACGCTTCATAAACTCCCCTTGTTCGCCCCCCGCGAAGGTATCCCGGAAGCGGCACCTTCGGGGCTGGTAGATTTTCTGCGCGGCGACACGACCCGTCTGGAACCACTCCTTAAACTCGCCTGGCGTACGGAGGGTTTACTACTCCTGCCTGCTGGAAAGACCGCGGACGACGATACTACCTTGACTGGTACGGCGACGCAGGAACGACTGCTTCGTCTCGCCGCGCCACTCGCGGACATCGTTCTCGTTGTCGCGCCACCGGTTTTCATCAAGAATGAGACGGTACGCAATCAGGATATACTCCCGAAAATGGGTGGTGTTCTGATCGCATACCCCTCTCCGTTCAGCGCGGGAAGCGACACCGAGGCACTGGAGAAAATGGAAGCGATGAGCGTTCCGCAGGTCGGTGCCATCGTTGCCCCTCCCACCTCCTATGAAGACGAAGTCATGGTGATGCCCACTCCTCCGCCAGACACAGTCATCGCCACCGAGATGACAGTCGCACCTGAGCCTGTATCGGCTCCGCAACCATCCCTGGAACCCGAGCCTGCGACGGCTACGCCAGAATCAGTCACGGAGTCGGAAACCGAAACCGAAGTCGAAACGGAGGTTTTGACACCGAACGCGGACAGCGGCGAGGACGATGCCGTCAGGGAAGAAGGAGCAGGAGCGGAAATAGAAACGGTTTCGAATCCTGAGCCACCGGCAAAAGAAAAAACCGACACCCCCCGCCCGTCGTTCCTTTCATCACCGGTGCCCGCCGGAAACGATAAGCCACGCGGCGACGCACGCCGTGCGGTTCCGATAGACAACGTCCCCATTTATAACGCGACGCCGGTCCTCCAATCCCGCTCCGCCCCATCCGCACTGACAACGCCGCTACTGAACGAAACCATGCAAACACCCAACACCTACCGTCCCGATGTCGCCATCGAACTGCTCCCGACAACAGGCACACCCGCCCTGCTCACTCTGCGGGCGGATGTCGGCGGGACAGGGAGTGGTCCTGTCCTTCTGCTTGAGATACGAACTCTGGCGAAGGAGGCGAAACGGCTCCGTGCGGACAATCCTGGCTCCCATGCCAGCTCAACGGCGAATGCCCCCCTTCTCATTCTCGAATCATTGACCGCCGATACCGCGCCGGAAGACGCAACGACGCTACGACTGGTGGTTCGGGAATCTAATGCGGAGGGCGCGGTGACGCTTTTGGAAGCTGTCCTCGAAACGCCGGACGCGCTCCGTATCAAGTCGGGCAAAGCGACGACGGTGGGCGTTCCTCCGGTCCGTTTCGAGGTCACAACCGAGCCAGACGATACCGCCCGATTCCGCGCGACCATCCCCCCACTCGAAAATACGCCGGCTCTGTTCGTGGATCTGGAGCGTACCACCATCGGCGATGGGCGAATGAGCCGCGTCATCCTGCGCCTCGCCTAAAGGAAGCAGGACAGGGCAAACCGGGATAAATCTCGCCCATACATCCCGCCCGTCACGCGGTCGGCGGCGATTTTTCCGAGCAACACCGTGAACTTGAAACCGTGCCCCGAGCACCCGCTGACAAGGTATACATTCGGCAGGTCGGGAGCATAATCCATCACGAAATCCTCGCTGACTGTATTGGTATACAGACACACCTGCGTGAACGACGCCTGGTCCGATACGTCCGGGAAGCGACGTGCGGCGATGGCTGCCGCCTCCACTACGATATTCGCCTCCGGTTCGCGCCGGTCTGCGTCGGGGTCTACCATGTCACCGGCGATGTGCGAAGCGAGTTTGATCCCGTCCACCACACCATCCGCCGGGAAGCCGTAGTAAAGCGTTCGGGCGTCAATCCAGATCGGGAATCGCTCGGGGGTAAAATGCTCGGGCGAACGGGCAATTTTTAGATAGACTACCTGCCGACGCTCCACGGAAAGCGGCAATTTCAGGTGGTGGAGTAGTTTTCCCATCCACGCCCCTGCCGTAACAATCACCCCATCGAAGCATTCTTCGTCCCCGCAGTCCGTCCGCACAACCGGCTTTCCGCTCCGAGAGACGATTTCGGAGACCCTCGTCTCTTCCCGAATACGCGCCCCACGCGCCTCGGCGATGCGCGCTTGCGCCTGGACACACCGCGTGGCACGCAGGAAGCCGCTGTCACGCTGGTAAAGCGCGATCTCGTCCGGTTCCAATCGGAACGCCGGGAATCGCGACCGTGTTTCGTCCGCGGTCAGTTCTTCAAACGGTAGACCAACCGACTCGATAGAAGCAAGTGTCTCCCGAAGGTCTTGGTGTCCTTGCGGCGCAATCAACACGCCGCCGCATTTGACAAACAGTTCTTCCCGTGCTTCCTCTTCCAATGCCGCCCACAACGGGTAAGCATCCCCCATCATTTGTGTGAAAAGCGGGTCCGAATACGTGTGGCGAATGATCCGCGATTCTCCATGCGAACTGCCCCGTGTATGCCCGACGCGATACTGCTCATAGCCAACCACGATATGTCCTGCTTTCGCCAGATGACGACAAGCCGCACTACCCGTCCCCCCGACCCCGACAACGGCGATTTTCATACCATGACGTTCGCAATCATACCCGTTACATCCTCTCTTTTTCTTTGTTTGTCCTTCGCGGACGGCGCCACCGAGGCGTTGGTGCCGTCCGCGAAGGACAAACAAAGAAAAAGAAAAAGAAAACGGCGCCGCGTGATATACTTTTCCCGTACTTGCCATGAGCCTT
>JACMIS010000570.1 GCA_014381035.1 Armatimonadota bacterium | reverse complement strand
GCCGGGGCAAGGTGTGTACTTGTTTCTATCACGGTACAATGATGGCTACTTAGAAGGTTTCTTTCCGATATTATGCCGTCCGGTCCGCAAAACTCGCGCACATACTACGAGATATTAGGTGTCAACCGCACTGCGTCCGCCGACGAAATCAAGACGGCATATCGTAAGCTGGCGCGCACCCTGCATCCCGATGTCAACCCCGGCGATCCACAAGCTTCCACCAAATTCGCCGATGTTACGACGGCATACAAGACGCTCTCCGATTCGCTCTCGCGTGCCAACTATGATGCCGAACAATCGCTCAAGGAACGACGCGCCGAAACCGCCCGTGCCCGTGCCGGCGGCGCGACCTCATCGGCGACCTACGGCACCCAACCGCCCCGCCCCGGAGCAAGCACGCCCCTAAACAATCCGCAATCAACCGCTCCCACGGGTGACGAAGCGGCGCGACTTGTCACCACCGCCCGCGCCGCCCTGTCCCGGATGCGGTTCGTCGAGGCGCGGGAACTGGCACAACGCTCCCTGCGACTTAAACGAAGTGCGGAAGGCTATGAGGTATTGGGTGACGTGTACCGGATGCAGGGACGCACCGAGGAAGCGATCAATATGTACACGATGTCGCTGCAACTCAATCCCCGCAACGCCGCGATGATGGAGCGACTACAACGACTTGCCCGTGCGGGCAACAACACGGCGCAGTACGACACGCGTGGCACAACTCCTCGGACCCCGTCTACACCAACGCCCGTCCCCAGCCCGATGCCGTATCCCTCCTACACCGCACGGGCAGGTTCGGTCGGTGCGAATATACTGCCCGAAAAACGTCCGCTGCTGAAAGCGTTCGCGCTGATATTCGGCTATGGCACGACATTTTTCTTGCTTCTGTCAATGATTCTATTCCTGCGGGACGCCCCGGTAGGAGACGGTCCGTTGCCGCTCGCTTTCGTGTCCAAATGGTCGGGGGGATTACTGGGGATTCTGATGGGGTGCGGCGCGGTTCTCGGGTGGACCATGACCGTGACCGGTGCAGTACGCCGGTTGGATGACGAACTAGTATTCTCACGGGTGCAATCGGGTTTCGTGCCGCCGATGGGACCGGTGCTACTTATATTGTCGGCGATCTCTTTCTGGGCGGCGGCTCTCGTCCATCTTCTGCTAACCGTTTTGCAGGAGGGGCGTATCGCCGGGATTTTACGAGCGTTCGGTGCGGTAGCCGTGGTCGTGGTGATCACCGGTATATTCTATGAAGCGGACGGGCGCAGTCAGATATTCCTGTGGGGCGGTAACGTCGTCTTTCTTTCGTTTGTTTTCGGCTGGTTTATCGGTGATTTATTCCGTACCGATTAGTGGGTAAGATATACACAACATGAAAAATACCTTTTCCTCGGCTCTGCCGATTATGGCGGGCATGATTATTCTGGGTGCGGGCGTCGTGGCTTCCTGTGCCTCCGGTAAAGAGACGGTGGAAGAAACCGTTGCGGAAGTCACCGCACCGAACGCAGGCAAAATCCTGACCGGGGCGGAAGCGTTCGGCGACTGGGCTTCGGACGCGCCGGGGGTGAAACGAAAAATCACCGCCGCCGATCTACCGAAGCCGTATGCCACCGAATCGACCCGGAATGGTCCGCGCGGGGTCGGGCGTCCTGCGGGCGCGATGCCGAAAGTGCCGGACGGCTTCACGGTGAGCGAATTCACGCAGGGGCTGGATAATCCCCGCTATGTCGCGACGGCACCCAACGGCGATACATTTATCGTCGAGTCGAACCCGGGTCGCGTTAAAGTGTTACGCGATACCGACGGCGACGGAAAAGCCGATTCCACGACGGTGTACGCGGAAGGATTGAAGCGTCCGTTCGGGCTCGCATTCTATCCGGCGAACACCGATAAACCGACCCATGTTTACATCGCGAACACGGATTCGGTGCTTCGTTTCGCGTACCAATCGGGCGACACCAAGGCGACCGGTACTCCGGAAACACTCGTAGATAATATCCCGTCCGGTCGGGAGCAGGTCGGGGGTGGCGGTCACTGGACCCGCGACATCGCGTTCAGCAAGGACAATAAGCGCATGTTCGTCTCGGTCGGATCCCGCTCGAACGTGTCCGACGATGCGTCAGAGGTGCGACGCGCCTGTATCTTAGCGTTCACGCCGGACGGCAAGAACGAAACAACCTATGCCGAAGGGATCCGCAACCCGGTCGGGATCGCGATTGACCCCCAATCCGGCACACTCTGGACCTCGGTCAACGAGCGTGACGAACTGGGCGACGACCTTGTCCCCGACTATGTGACGTCGGTTAAGGAAGGCGGGTTTTATGGCTGGCCCTGGTATTACATGGGCGGCAATCAGGACCCGCGTCACGCAGGAAAGAAACCGGAACTCAAAGACAGTACCATCGTTCCAGATGTGTTACTACAACCACATATGGCGTCGCTTGCGATGACATTTTACACTGGGCAGCAGTTTCCCAAGGATTACACCGGGCATATCTTCGCCGCCCAACACGGATCGTGGAACCGCTCGAAACGCGTCGGCTACAAGGTGGTGCGTATTCCTGTACAAAACGGTAAAGCCGCCGGTTACTATGAGGACTTCCTGACCGGATTCGTGACAGAAGATGGCGATGTCTGGGGTCGCCCGGTCGGCGTCGCGGTAGCTAAAGACGGTGCCCTGCTCGTCACCGACGATCAGAGCGGCACGGTCTGGCGGGTGGCGTATAAGAAGTAGGTTGTTGGGTGATTGGGTGATTGTGTTGTTGCCAGAGTCTCCCAATCACCCAACAACCTAGTAAGCTAACCCGATGACATACTCGCTATTCCTGCTCCTTTTCCTGTGTCTGCCGACCATCGTCCTTCTCCTGATTTTGCGTGGGCGGATCGCGCGGCATCACGTCATCGGCCTTGTTTTGGTTAATCTGTTGGCGTTCGTGTACACGACACCATGGGACAACTTCGCCGCCTATAAGAAACTGTGGACGTTCGCGCCCGCGTTCGTTTGGGGTAAGCCGTTCTGGTTCGGCTACCTGCCGCTGGAAGAGTATCTGTTTTATTTCGCCGAGGCGATCTTTGTTTGCGTGATGCTGCTGGTATTGGGGCGGGTAAAGTGGTTGCGTCCTGAATCCCCCACCCCCGACCCTTCTCCCTCGGAAGGGTCGGGGGTGGGAGATTCGAGGTTTCCCGGTGCCGTTCGGTAAATACTCCTACCTCCTGATTCTTCTGGGCTGGTCGCTTCCCGTGCTTGCCGTGCAATGGATCGTCGCCGGGAAAGCGTTATGGAAGGCGCGGCGTCTGATACTGGCTACGTTCCTCGTTTGTGGGACCTACCTTTCGCTCGCCGACCATTTCGCCATCGCGCGGGGTATCTGGCAGATACAGGAGTCGGGCATCATCGGGTGGCGGTTGCAGGGACACTTGCCTTTGGAAGAAGCGATGTTCTTCTACCTGACCGTCTTAATGAGTGCCCAGGGCTTTGTGATGATCTCGGGACATTTCGCGCCAAAGGAAAAACGGTAAACTATGCCCGCCGTCCTTCCCGGAATCGGCGTCCTCGCCGGGCAAAGTTTCGCGTCATTGCGCGGTCTGCGTGTCGGTCTGGTTACGAATCCGACCGGGATACTACCGGATGGAAAAACTTCGACCGTGGATGCCCTGCACCGTGCGGACGGGGTGAAGCTGATTGCCTTGTTCGGGCCCGAACACGGTGTGCGCGGCGATGTTCCTGCTGGCAAGTACGTTGCTTCCTACATGGACAGGCGGACCGGTCTTCCGGTTTATTCGCTGTATGGCAAAACAAAATCCCCGGCGGCGGCAATGTTAAGGGGCATTGATGTCCTGCTGTTCGACATTCAGGATATTGGATGCCGCTCGTACACCTACCTTTCCACGCTCGGCGCGGTGCTCGATAGCTCGGGGAAACACGGCGTCCCGGTGGTGGTTTGTGATCGCCCGAATCCGCTCGGCGGCGTCCGCGTCGAAGGCCGCCCGGTAGAACCGGGTCACGTCACATTCGTTTCGCGCTACCCGGTCGCCTACCGACACGGCTTGACGTTCGGCGAAGCGGCAAAGCTTCTGGTCGGGCGCGGCTATGTGCGAAGAGCGGATTTGCGCGTGGTCCCTTGTGAGAACCTCTCCCGGACACAAGCCGGATGGGGCTCGTTCGGCGGCTTGCCCTGGGTACCGACATCACCGAATATTCCGACACCCGATGCCGCCGTTCTGTGTGCCGCGACCGGGATCATCGGCGAGTTGTCCGCGGTATCCGTCGGAATCGGGACGGACAGTCCATTTGGATACTGCGGATCACCGAAGGTGGATGCCGACCGATTTACCGACGCATTGAACGGCTACGAGCTGGCGGGAGTTTCGTTCGAACCCGCCCGATGGGTGCCGACGAAGGGATCGTTCCGCGGCAAAACCTGCTCCGGCGTCCGCGCTCGCATCACGGATATGAAAACCGCCGAACTCTGCCGTGTCAGTTTCGCGTTGCTTTGTGCCCTGCGATCTGCCGCGCCGGTAGTCCGCCCGTTCGCGAAAATCGGCTTATTCGACGCCGTGTGTGGCACGGATACGGTGCGGAAAGTCTTTCTCGCCGGTGCCACCGAGACGGAAACATGGGCGGAGTTTCAGCGCGGCGCGGCGATGTTCGCCGAATCCCGGAAGCGGTATTTGATCTATTGATGGCACAATACAATCCAACCATGCTCGCCTCCCTATCCCGCTACGTCCGCCTGTATCGCGTTTTCGCCCGTAATAATCTGGTACGGGAATTAGAGTTTCGCGCCAACTTCTGGGCAAAGGTCATGACCAATATCGGATGGCTTGTGTCGTTCGTTCTGTTTATCGAAATCATCTTCAAGAACACTGATTCGGTCGGGACATGGAACAAAGGACAGATTTTTCTGTTGTTCGGCACCTTTCTGACAGTCCGGTCTCTAATGGATATTCTCTTCACGCAAAACCTGGGCAAGATCCCCGAGTTGGTACGAATGGGCACGATGGATTTCGTGCTGACGAAACCGGTACCGTCCCTGTTTTATGTTTCGGCGCGATACCTTTCGCTGGATGAATTCGGTAGCTTGCTGGGTGCGTTCGGGGTGCTCGGGTATTCGGTCTGGCTGTTGAAATTATCGCCATCCCCGGTGGAGTTGAGTGCATGGGTGGTTCTGGTACTTCTCGGGTTAGTCACCTTGTACTCGATTCAACTACTCATGATGACGCTCTCGTTCTGGCTGATACGAATTGACAATATCAGCGCATTGACGGACACGGTTATCTTTATCGCCCGCTACCCGCCCGACATTTTCCCACGACTGCTCGGCTTCTTCGTTTCGTATATCGTCCCGCTCGCGTTTGTCGCCGCCGTTCCCGCGAGTGTCCTGCTCGGCAAGCGTGCGTTAGGTCCCTCCCTGCTACTATCGTTCGGTGTAATGGCATTGTTTCTGACGCTCGCCAACGCGTTCTGGCGGTACGCCACCCGCTCCTACACATCGGCAAGTTCTTAGAGTGAAATGGTACAATCAAGACACGATTCATAGGAGACAAAACGCGAAACGGAGACCATTGCCCCCTCGTTCGCGCCGGACGCCACCATTAAAGTGTCCGACTTATTACCTCCGACGTAGCGTTTCGTCGAAGAAATCGAGCGTTCGCACGGTCATGGCGCGCAGGTCGGGGATATGACCACCGGGATAGCGCGCCAGCTCCTTCGGTTCGCGGGCGGCGTCGAAAAGTGCGTCCGTGCATTCGTTCGGGACGACGTAGTCGTCGGTTCCGGCAAGGAGTAAAAGCGGGCGCGGGGCGAGGCTTGCTATATGGGTCAGGGGATCGACATCGCGCAACGTTTTTTCCACTGTCTCAGAGTCGGGGAGACTGCCCTTCTCTCTCCGCTTCAATGCAAACGGGTGGCGACTTTCGGAAAGCAGTGTCCCCCAATCACCCCCTGCCGACCAGAGCGCGACCGATTTGACACGCTTTTCCACTCCAGCAAAAACACCGCCGAAGATGCCGCCGAGCGAGATTCCGACACAACCGAGACGCGATCTGTCTATATCACTTCGGGTTGACAGGAAATCAACGCCGCGCCGCAGATCGGCGACAGATATTGCCCCGACACGGCGTGTCTCCTCCAGGGTTAAATCCGCAATGGTGCGTCCGTCTTTGAGCCGTCGCTCGCCGTGTACCGGCAAGTCAATCGAGAGCGTCGCGTAACCGCGACGGGCGAAGGCGACCGCTAAAAGCAACGTATCCTCCTTACGACTGCTCAATCCGTGGATCAGTACAACCGCAGGATACTGCCTGCCTTTCCCGCGACCGTTTCCGGGAATCGTAAGTAGCGCGGGAACCGTGGCGTTCTCCGCGCCTTTATAGGTGACGCGAAAGGTACGCGCTTCGGTCGGCGGATTTTTCGCGTCGAAAAACGGCTTGGTCACTGCCGCGAGCGGAGCGTCCGGGTTGTAGGTGACGCCCGCGAGCGTTTCGGTCCGCACTGTCACTTTGGGAGCAGTCACTTCGGCACGGCATCCGGCGATTGGAAACGAAGCCGACACCGAAACGCCGACCAGCAGAGCGGGTAGATAAGATATGAAACGGGTAAACATCAGGTAACGTATATACTTATGGGACATCCCGTATGTAACCAGAAATTAGTTCGCGTGTCGGTATTATTGGAACGGATCGCCGCGAGGCGGTTCGGCAAACACATTATGACTTCGAATACAAGGCTTTTGCCCATGAAACGTTACTTATCAAAACAACATCTCTTCGGTGCGGTTCCCGCGCTACTCGCCCTGACATTGTCGTTGTCGGCGGTAGCGTTCGCGGGACCCATCGAGGACTCACAACGGGCGTATCGGCGCGGGGACTATCCGTCGGCGAAACGGTACGCCGAACAAGCCATCAGTGCCAACGGCAGTGATCCGCGCGCTTATGTCGCGCTCGGGACGATCCTGCGTAAACAGGGGGACGATGCGGGCGCGAAATCCGCCTGGGATAACGTCATTCGGCTCGACCCGAACCTTCGCTCGGTGAAAGACGACAAGGGTTTCTTGCGGGCGTACCAGGCGGTCGGCGGCAACCCGTCTCAGGTGAACACAGGCGGAAGCGCGGGCGCGGCGGTTCGTGGTAACTCCGAGGCGAACGCGATCATCAACTCACTTTCCAGTGGGAGTGTTTACGTTCACCCCGACCTTGCCGGTGAGGTGGATGCGGGGCGCATCCAGCAGGCGACGAACGCGACCAAGCCAACTGTCGTTAAGGTCGTAGTGGTGCCGAAACTCGGTCCGTATCCGTCCCGCGCGGCGTTCGCGGAAGATCTTCGCAAGCAGTTGAACCTCGGCGAAGACGGCGCGGTCGTCGTTGCGACCCCGAAGGGAGTTTCCGGAGTCTCGAAGCGGCTGTCGTCCTCGCAGGTTGAGGAATCGTTCGACACGGCGGGCGTCGGTCCGGCGTTTGCACGCGGCGGCTTGAACGAAGCCGTGCCACTCGCAGTCAAGACCTTCGGCGGCACGGTAACGGACGACCGACGGGGCGACGCGAACCGTTCGGGTTTGATCGGATTAGGATTACTCGGTCTGGTCGGCGGCGGTCTGGGCTTTTATGCCTTGAAAAAGAAGCGCGAGATGGACGATGCGAAAGAGCCGGTAGAGCGGGTTCGTCAGGAAGTGCTCAAGAATCTGTCGTATGTTGATGGCTATCTGGATCTGCTCCCGGCGGGTGCGGAAGCAGATCGCGCCAAGCAGTTCCGTGCTCAGGCATATGAAAAGTATGCTACGGCGAGTGCGACCCTGCAAAAAGCGAAGAAACCTGAAGAAGTACGCGCCGTTCACCCGATGCTGGAACAAGCCCTGGCGGAGTTGAGCCAGTGCCGGTCGGATATTGACCGCGCGACCGGCGGCACCGGTGTCGCGATGGCGATTCCGGAAATCCCGGACCTGTCTACCGACGCGACTCGCGCCGACCGATTTCGCCGGGTCGAGGATTTGAGAAATCAATCCGAAGCCGACCGTTTGCAACGCGAAGTGGAAAGCATTCCGCAGAACGAGCGCGGCGTGTCTTTCTTCAGCGGTCAACCGATGCCGAAAAGTGCGTTGGTACCGGTGACGATGGTGATCGACGGTCAGAAGCGCACCGTGATGGCGACGCGGGAGGAAGCGGCGCAGATTATGCGCGGCGAAACGCCCGCCGTTCGTGCTTTCGACGACGGACGTGGAAACTACGTGCCTTGGTACGAACACCGTGGCTACGATCCCTACCACAGCTACTACGGTGGTTGGGGCATGGGCGGCGGCGGTCTCGGCACCTTCGTGAACCTGATGCTCCTTTCGCACATGTTCAGCGGCGGTGGCATCTTCGGCGGCTACGGCGGCTGGG
This sequence comes from Armatimonadota bacterium, assembly GCA_014381035.1. The sequence goes on along the minus strand of JACMIS010000570.1, from coordinate 2,250 downwards.
GTGGTTGGGGCTACGGAATGGGTTACGGCGGTTGGGGCGGCGGTTACGGCGGTCCGATGGTCATTAACAACAATTACGGTGACAACGGCGGTGGTTTCTTCGGTGGGAGCGACGCCTCGCAGTACGATGCGACTCCCGACCATAGCGGCGGCACCGACTTCTTCGGGCAGGGCGGCTACAGCGAGCAATCGTCGGACGGCGGCTTCGGCTTCGGGGATTCCGGCGACAGTGGCTTCGGCGACTTCGGGGGCGATTCCGGCGGCGACTTCGGCGGAGGCGGCGACTGGTAAGCCATTTCGCAGCACACACGAACGCCCCCGGTACAAGTGTACCGGGGGCGTTCGTGTTTCTGCCTGAATGTGGTTTACACTCGGCGTTCCTGTCGCACCCGGATGGAGTTATGACTGCAAAATATTCTGGCGCGGCGCGGGTCGTTTTATAGCAAACCTGTAGTACAATGAGCCAGACGGGCAAGCCCGCGACTCGACGACGAAAGAGAGACCTTTGATGAAGTATTTACGACTCTGCGCTATCACTCAATGCTTGTTAGCCTCGCCGCCGCCTCTACCGCTCACGCCCAAACCGCCTACGCGGTCAATAACAGCGGCACAACGTTGATTCGCTTTGATCTTTCCTCACCGGGAACCTTCACCACCATCGGTGATTTCACCGGTGCGGCTACTTTCGTTGATGGCTTGGACTTCCGTGCCTCCAACGGTTTGCTTTATGGCTATGAGCAGAACACCAACCAACTCTTTACCATCAACACCGCCAATGCCGCAACAACTCTTGTAACCACTCTATCAACCGCTTCCTCGACATTCATTCTCGGGCTTGATTTCAACCCACAGGTCGTCATCACACCGGGCGTGTTGGAGGACCGGCTTCGCCTCGTCAATCCGAACGACCAGAACCTGCGCATCAATGTGGCAACAGGGGTAACTAACGTCGACGGCGCACTGACGTATGAGGCTGGTGATTCCGGGTTCGGCATCAATCCCGAGATCAACGAGGCGGCATACACTAATAATGATAACAATATCAATACGGCTACTCAACTGTACTACATTGATTCAGGTCGGAACGTGTTAGCAACGACCGCCTCACCGAACACCGGAGCCATTACAACGGTCGGCACCGGACTCGGCGTGGATACGACCGTTAATAATGGTTTCGATATTTTCACTTTCGGCGGTGTTAATTCGGCTTTCGCCCTGTTAAGCCCCAGTGGTGGTTCGACGGGTCTTTACTCCATCAGCCTCGGAGGCGGTGGCGCAACATTTATCGGGGCACTCGCTGGAGACAATCCAGTAAATCTTGCTTATGGTCTGGCTATCGCCCCGGCGGTTGTTCCGGAAACAGGCACGGTGGGTCTGCTCGCCGGGGCGATGATTGTCGCCGTACCATTCCTGCGCCGCCGTAAATAGATTCCGCCAACGCGGACGCAAAAAGACGCCGCAAGTCAATGGGGACTTGCGGCACCTTACGCGCTACTAATGCCCGTCTAACTTGCCCGTTGGTGGGGTGATAAACTCTACCGGTCCCGTACTCCATCGTGGCTTCTCCGTTAGTGACTGGAAGGTGTTACCGCCGTCGGTCGAATAGTTCACGTCGTTACGGTGGAATTGAACGGCATACGCGACGCGGTTCTCTCCTGAGTTGTTCGGACCGGAGCCATGCACAGTGAGACGCGAAAACGCGACGCAATCACCGGGATTCATCAGGACGGATACGAAGTCGGTCGGTTCGAACGTCACTTTTTTATGCCCGTCACCGTCACCGGAACCTTCGCTCGGAAACGTCCCCTCCAGATGCGAGCGGGGGACCACTTTCAGGCAACCATTTTCCTCGGTCATCGGAGTGAAGGCGCACCACAGGTTGATCCCCGGACCATCGAAACGGGTGTACTGATTATCCTGATGAAAGTGGAACTGCCCTCCCCCGTTGCCAGACTTCACCGCCGTGAAAGGCAGATACATCGTTGAAGGTCCGCCCATCAACTGCTCTGCCACCGAAAGCAGATCGGGGTCGTTGATGAAGTGATCCAATGAGGAACCGTTCAAATACTCGTTGCTTTGACGCAGCTTGCTCGTTCCCAGCCCGATCACGTCCATGATCGAGTTGATGTCATCGCGCACCACACCGACCGCTTCCTCAGCCAACAAAGCGGGAAGAATCAGGTATCCCTCCCGATGATAGAACGCTACCTGTTCGTCAGTCAGGGTCATCGGAGAAATCATCGTCGTTGTT
>JACMIS010000569.1 GCA_014381035.1 Armatimonadota bacterium | reverse complement strand
CTGGCGCAAACGCTCGCCGACGAAACCCTGACCCCGCTCCCGTTCGCAGGCATCCTGCACGCCCAACTCGTCGCGGCGCGGGCGAAAGGGCGCGACGAACACGATTGGTCGACGCTGGCGCGGGAGGTGTCCGAGGCGGCGGGACTGTCGCCGGAGCGGATGGCTGGCGGGTAGATCGTGGTGCCCTCACCCCCCCTCCCTCCGAAGGGAGGGGAATCTAAGATTGTTCTGCGGTTTCGCTTTCCGCGAGCTATCAGGGCGGAGGTTGCCGCTCGCGGGAATCCTCCCGTGCGGAAACTAATGTTTCTTTTCGGGGCGGTAGGTTTGGTATCGTAATGGTGGCGCGGGGGACGGGTTGGTTCCGTGGAACAGGGTTTCCCGTCGCAAGGAACCGCACCGTGCCTAAGAAATACCTTTATCCCGATACGCCCGGTGATCAGACGCCTATCTGTCCGCATTGCAACAGCACTGATCTTGCGACGTGCGGGTACCATGGCGACCGGCGTCGCTACCGATGCCGTAGCTGCAAGCGCACTTCCGGCGGCGTTCCGCCCGCCCCCTTTCTCAAATGCACCTTTTGCCGCGGGCGACTATGGGAAAGCCGTCTGTCGGACGGGCGCACCCAGTTCCGTTGCTCGTTGTGCGGCAAGAAGAGTTTGAGCGAGTACCTCCGTTCGCCGCGGAAGAAAGAATCCTCCCGTTGCCGTCACTCGCTCGACTTCGCGCTCGACCGGCACGCCCGCGCCGGACTTGTGGAGTATATGCAGGCGAAGGGCTGTACTCAGGCGCAGGCGGTGCGCGCGATGTTCCGCTACGTGCTCACCGGCGAAGTATTTTCTACCGGCCGGGTTTCACGGGGCGGGCGGTCCGGTGCGATCCGTATCCCACGCAATCCCGAGGCGGCGGCGATGACGTTCCCGAATCTGATACGCGAACTCGCCTTGAAGCGGCTTGACCGGAGCACGGGGTACACCGGGCGCGGCTTCCAATCGCTCGTGCTCAGCGTCGGACGCCTCACCGTGGCGCTCGATGACGAGGCGAAGGAGGGCCTGGTATACGCGATGAGCCGTCTGGGAATGAACCATGTGGACGCAGCGCGGTGGCTCCTCGCCAATGTCCGTGTTCCCGGTGCCGAACTCGCCGTCCCGTTGCGCATGGTACCGGCACCGACGTTCGGCGCGGTGACCAGCGGCAGGCGAATCAGTTCATACCCCCTCGGTCGGTACGACCCGAGATGGGATGACTAGCATAGCATCGGCGAAAAACAGAATGGGTTGGTGGCATGTGAAAAGGACTCTGCTTGCATTGATTTTTGGACCGGTAACGAACGATGGAAACAAGGGATAACACAGCGAACCGGCGGACAGGGCAAAAGCTGTCCGCCGATTCGTCTTCAATCACTCGATACTGCTCCGCGAAGCACGCTTCGCAATTTCCAGGCGTGTCACAAACCGTCCGTCTTCGATAACCATCGCAAACTGGAACTCATGCCGCCCAGCAAGTTTGACCAATATTCCGACCAAGGCCACAATACCGCCACTGGCAAGTAGGTAGCCTTCCCCTACTACTTTGTACAACTCGCCTCCGATAAAAATGTCCATTCCTTCATCTCCTCTGTTTGGTTAATGAGAAATGGGAGGCTATCCAAGCCAACGGAACTATCCAGTTCTAGGGGTCCAGTTCTGGGGGTTTCTTCCGACAATCTGAATGCGTCTCTATTCTCAGCAGTGATAGAGCCGAGGTAGCGTGGACGGCCTTTCCCAAAATCGACCGCGCTACCCGACCCGCGAAACGTGCGACTCGATCTAATCGAGCTAGTCGAGTCGTACGATTCACCCGTATCATCAGCATAAAACGATGGCCATCATTAGGCTATATTTCCAAACTCTATCTATTTACTGGGTAATTGAACTATTTAGAGAGTGATTTAAGTGTATTGAATAGCTAGCCATCACGTAAATGTCGTAATCGGTATCCTAACTTTAACTGAATTCAGTCACTGAAGGAATAGTGATTTCTACGACCGAACACTGATTGTCGCGTTCTTATCAAACATCTTCACGCCCCACGCATGCTATTTACTAGTCAGTCGTTTATTCTATACTGTTGCTTGTGGATTTTGGCGTATGTCCCGCTACATAACCCGCCGAAGGTGCGAGCGAACAGCATGCTCTGAGAAAATAAAAAGGCCTCTCCGCGTGAGGCTTCAGCCATTTGAGTTGGGTATACTCCGGGGTTAGTGTTTTTGCAGATCGTTACGAGACGCGGTTCACGATCAGGTACAAGAGCATCACAGCCGAGTGTCAGCAGGTGCTGATTGTGTTCGCTCCCAACACGACCGGAGGTTAAACTTTATGAAAGCTTGTCGCTTCGTAGCCGTCCCCGTCGCGTTGTGTTTAACAACGGTGGTGAACTGTGCAAAGAAGCAGGGGGTGCCGTCTCGTAGTGACTTCGCGAAACCGGGGCTCGAAGGCGAAGAGTCTGGTCCATATGCCCGATACAATATCGTTCCGATCTGTATACCGACCGGGCGTGTAGGAAACCTCGGTAGCAACGCTAACGCAATAAACAATTTTGGCGTTGCAGTGGGCGGGGTATCAACAGCAGGCGGCTACAAGGCGTACACGTGGCATGACGGCCAACAGACCATTCTCCCGAGCCTCCCCATGGCCTCATTTAGTGAGGCGGTTTCAGTCAACGATGAGGGGGTAGTGGCAGGCTGGTCCGACCAGGGGGTGACGCCGGATGATGTGCCGGACCTCCGCATGGCTATGGTCTGGCAAAACGGAAAGTACGAGACAATACCGCCGCCGCCCGACTACCCGTCGAGCGAGGCGACGTGGTGTGACGGTTTCGGCAACGTGTGGGGCAAAAACTTCTTCCGAATGCAAAAGACGGGCTTGTGGAAAAGCGAGCGGTTCGTCACGCGCAAGGATAAGCAGGGGCGGTTCGCGCAGACGTCCTCCTTACAGGACGGCTCCGTCCCCGTCTGCTCAAGCCGCGAAGGAGGCGTGACGCTTGCCGTGTCTAAAGATGGCAGGAAGGTCATCTGGCGGGGCGGCACTGGGCGGGCGGTAATCCCCTTGTCTGCCTCGGCAGGCAGGGTCGCCGACGCTGTTTGTAACGACCGTGGTAACGCCGCAGTAACTTTCAGCATCTACACGAAAGAATCGTCGGAAACGTGGCGAAACACGGATGTTCTTTGGGCGGAGTCCTGGACCCTCGACAACAAGGACCCGAAGCGCGTCCGCGGAAAACGCGTCCTGCCCCCGCTACGCGGCTTCCCGATCTGTGCCGTCGCCGCGATGAACGACAGCCACGACGACATGGTAGGCGTCGCGTACTCCCGCGTCCCCGGCGGGCGGAGCAGGTACTTCCCCCGCGACAGCCGCGCCGTGTTGTGGAAGCAGGATGGCACGGTGTTGAATCTGAGTGAGGAGATTGTGCCCAACTCGGGCTGGGTCCTATCCTCCGCTAATGGCATCAACGACAGAGGATATATCGTGGGCACCGGCATCTTGAACGGAAGTCGCAACGGGTTCCTGTTGACCCCGAATCCGAAATACCATGCTCCCAACGGAAGTGTCTCCCGGACTCGGAAATGATTGACGCGTGTACCAGTGTCGTGCGTAATTCGGTCGGCACCGGCGAGGACACACGTCGCCAGCGCGAGTGATGAATAACGCGGCACGCACCGCCCGGCACGTAAACCAGTCACGCTGATTTTTCGCGCCGTGCCTAATGGCTCTGAACTTCAATTTCACGAGCGGTAGGATGCTACGTAGCCGAGGCATTCGGAATTGGCACACACCTCACCGGGGTATTCATGCCCCGGCTAACGACTTCTAGGCCGGGTAAACCCGGCTACCAAGATCGATTCTGTTTACCTGAAAGCAATCCGTAGCGTCTACCCAGCCCGATTTATCGGGCTTCATGAGACCATAGCCGGGGCATTCATGTCCCGACTAATACCAATTGCGTTTGATTCGACCACGGACACTGGAAGTGTTCCGGTGGGAGCCTCCGGCTGTAGACGCTTCGCGTCGGGGAGTCGGTAGGTTCGCGCACGGACGTGACGCCCCCGGCGACCCGCAGGGTCTACAGCCGAAAGCTCCCACCAGAACACTTTAGTGCCCGAT
>JACMIS010000568.1 GCA_014381035.1 Armatimonadota bacterium | reverse complement strand
TAGATCATGGTTATTCAGGGAGAACCCGTGCAGAAAAAAGACGGCTCGGTGAACGAGAAAGTGCGACACTCGCCGACGCACGAGCAAGCGTCGGGGTTGAACCAGCGCAACCCAAACCCGAACGAGAATATTATCAACCGACCCTATTCTCTATCCGATACGGAACGGTTCGGGGATAGATCGGATGACGACGCGAACGCCGAAACGGAAAGTACCGGGGTTACGCAGGGGCACAGTGACCTGCAGGCACCGAAACACGGGCACGGTGCGGGCGGGAGCAGCTCGACCGGTCTATCCGACGGGGAGAACAGCCGCAAACCGTCGAGCGACCACAACCCGCGCACACAGGCGTGATGCTGGTGAGTGAGCATTACGTCAAGTTTGCAGGGGGTGACACCGCAAACGCGCCCCTTGCTATGGTGTTATGATCCGGTCGTATCCGACAACGTGACTTGGTTGCGCCCGTTCGCTTTCGATTGATACAGGGCGGTGTCAGCGGCGGAAACGAGGTCGCCCCCTCCCGCCATGAACGGACTCAGTTCCGCGACGCCGAAACTTGCCGTCACCTCGCGGTGCGCGAACGAGGACGACGCGATCTCCGAGCGGAACAGGTCGGCGATGATCGCGCCGGTTTCGCCGTCGGTTTCCGGTAACAGTACGACGAACTCCTCACCCCCATAGCGTGCCGGAAGGTCCGAGTCGCGGGCGACGCGGGACAAGATCCGCCCTACCTGCCGCAACACTTCGTCGCCCGCCGGGTGCCCGAACATGTCGTTGTAAGGCTTGAACCGGTCCACATCAAGGAGGATCAACGAAAGGGGCGTCTCCGTCTGGCGGGCGTAGGTGATCGCAGCGGTTATCCGGTCACTGAACGACCGGCGATTGGCAAGTCCGGTCAAGCCGTCCGTGGTAGCCAGTGCGGATAAGCGGACGGTTTCCTCCTCCAATCGGCGTTTGTGCTGTTTCAGTGCCACCATCCTACCGAGTTGATGACCGAGGGCGATCAAGGCGTCTTCCTGTACCGGTTCCAGACGACGCGGAGTCCGGGCATCGCCGAGAAACAAAGAGCCGAAATGGGTGGAAGTGTCTTCCTGTCCGGCGACCACAGGAATCGCCGCAAAAAACCGTAACGTACTCAGTCGGAAAAGGGAACGCAGACGGGAAAGCGACGGCGGGTCCGCATCCGCCTCCGCATCGAATACCGTGATGAGGACATCTTTGGCGAGGAGTGCTTGAATCGTATCCAGATCGGAGAGACCACTTTGCGTGGATAGTTCTACCGAAAGATCGTGTGGCTTATCGGCGCGTAAAATCGCGGCGGCAAGGCGACGTATGTCTTCTATCGTGCCCTCTTTTTCCAGAAGAGCCGACATATCCGCCCCATATGCGTTGTCAACGGGCGGCGTGCTACGAAGCGTTTTGCGCATTAAATATCGGTCTTTGGTGGAAGGTGACTGCGACATAGGACGTTCCAATAGGTGACAGATGCAACTATCATGCCGCATCCATGAACGGTACCCGCGTTGACATAACATAATCCGGATGCCTATAATCATTGGCGTGTTGCAAACTAAATTTCCTTCCCCATCGTGCTGGTGGACGATGCTTCTCGCCGTTCCTCCCGTGCTTTTTCCGGGTTTATCGCACGCGCAACTGGTAGATGCCGGTTCATCCACTTTGCCGCTACGCGGACCGTTGCCGGTGCGCAATTACGAGCCGGTGAACTCTCTGTTCCTTCTGCCGATCCCGGTGCAAGCGTCGGTGCTGGCACCCCGAAAACAGGTGCTGGATTTTTATTTCGACGCCCCGAACAACTTCCTGATACTGTCGGGTGGCGGCTATTACACCGATTTCGAGGATCAACGACTGACGCTCGCATACACCCGCGGCATCGGTGATGGGAGCGAACTCTCGGTCCGGGTGCCGTATGTGTCACGGAACGGCGGGATTTTCGACGGGTTGATTGATGGGTGGCATAGCCTGTTCAATATTTACGGAGGCGGTCGCGGCAATTTCGAGAACGACCAGTTCCGCTTCGACTTGCGCGACGGGCAGACCGGGACCGTGCTCGCGCAAAGCAGGACGGCGTCCTCTGGGTTCGGCGACATCGTTCTCGAATACCGCCGCGCCCTGACGCCGGACAAACCGGGATTCGATGCCAGGACCGGTGCGCCCGACCCGCGCCGTGTATCGATTTCGACGCGCGCCTCGTTGAAACTGCCGAGCGGTAGTGCGAAAAACCTGCTCGGGTCGGGCGGGGCGGACTTCGGTCTCGGCATCGCGGTGTCTGCTCGCCCATTCCGCCGCGTCGCCTTCCACGGGAACTTAACCGGCGTCTGGCATGGTAAGACAGAGATAGAGGGGCTACGAAACCGGTCGAGTTCGGTTCATAGTTTAGTCGCGGTGGAATGGCTTTTGGACGGGCGGACCTCATTCTTAGCACAAATAGACGATAACCCGGCACCGCATCAAACGGGAATCCAGTATGCCGACCGCGAACGGCGTATGTTCACGTTCGGTTTCTGGCGACAAATAAACCCGCGACAGAACCTGTACCTTTCGCTCGGGGAGAATGACTTCGGCTGGGCGGCACGAATGGCTCCCGATCTGCAACTCTCCGCCGGAACCCGGCTGTCGTTGTAGGAGACAGGTTACGCGGTTTGGGGGATAGTCTTGGCGAAATGCGGGGCTGGTTCGAATACGGGTTTACTGCCTTCGCTACCCCCTACAACCTGCTTCCTAAATTTAGTGGGAACCTTCAAGCAATCTAAGCGTATTTAATAACAGATAGCAGTCAAATAATTTACGCGCCGTTTTTTGCTCTGCATAGTGAAAAATGGCGCGAAGTCGTTTAATACCGCTCCGGTAACGGGTAAACGGTTATGGCGTCTGGTGGCTGAGCACAGTATTTCGCAGAAAAAAGAATTATGGAATTAAACGGCATTGCAAGCGCGATACTGGTCGTCTGGTTTTGTTTAAGTTCAATGGCATTGATCGGGCTACTTGCGGTTATCGCATTCTCACTGGCGAAGTTGCAGGCGAAGTTAGAGGAACTGGTAACGAAGACGGAACCTCTCTTGGGTAAAACGGACGCTCTGGTGACACTTGCCGATGAAAGATTGCGCGTGGTCGGTGAAAAGGCAGAAACGCTACTCACGACGGGCGAAGAAATTGCAACCACGATGCAGACTCGGGTGGAGCAAACGACGGGAACGGTTCAACGTACCGTAAATGCCCCGCTGATCGAAGCGAACGCAGTGGCGTCCGGGCTGACGCGGGCATGGGAAACGTTTACCCGGAGAAAAAGTGTTGCAACGGTGGTTACAACAAGCGCGGACGCAATAAGCGAGGAACCGCAAAAACAAGGGGCTAAGGTATATGGCGGCTAAGGACAACAGGGCGGATTTTGTGATCGGACTACTGGTTGGCGGGGCACTCGGCGCGGCTCTCGCGCTTTTATACGCACCCCAATCTGGTGAGGAAACGCGCGAGACTTTGAAACAAAAGGGTGAGGAACTTGCCGATTCCGCGAGCGACATTTATGTGAAAGCGAAAGACCAGACGGCGCAACTCGCATCGCAGGTGAAGGAAAGCACGACGCAACTCGCCGCGCAGGTGAAGGAAGGTGCTTCGACCGTCGCCGCGCAGGTGGGTGACACGGTGGAAAAGGTCAAGGACGATGTCGCGACCGGGTATGCACAGGCGAAGGACGTCGCCACACAGAAAGCGAACGAAGTCGCCGAGGCAGTGAAAGCCGAAGCCGCGAAAGCACGAACGTCCGCAAAGCGTGGCACCACCATGTCGGACGAGTCCGCCGCGTAGTACAAACAGTTTTCCGGATATGTTTCCGGGAGTAGTGAAGGCAGAAGACTCGCTGATTCGAGAAAAGCGGGCGAACGAATCGAGGGGATGACAAACGCATTTCGCAGGATGCGTGAAACACACGGAAGGATAATTATTAAATGGCAAACGATAAACCAGGACCCGCAAAGGGTTCGGAAGGGGCACAGCGAATCGCTAACGCGCATCGCGGCTCTCATGAGCATGACCAGCAGGGCGGTTTCGCGGCAAACCCTGAACTCGCTCGCGAAGCGGGTCGTAAGGGTGGCGAGATCGTTAAGCAGCGCTACGGTCAATCTTTCTATCAAGAAATCGGACGCAAGGGTGGCGAGACCGTAAAGAAATCGCGCGGACCGGAATTCTATGCGGAAATCGGACGCAAGGGCGGCGAAATGCGCGGTATTCGCGCCGCCGAAGCACGGGCGAAGCTGCCACCGCCGGAGCCGAAGATCCCGCGCAAGCGCGGGCGACCACGCAAAAACCCTTTGCCTGAAACCACTCAGGAGTAGGCATTGAACAACAAAAACGGGCAAGTCGATTGACTTGCCCGTTTTTGTGTGCGGGACCATCTGCATTTTGTGCAAAAAATAGTCGCTCTGTGAATAATTTCTCGTTTCGCTTTCCGTTGTTTCGGATATAATGTCGGGCGGTAACACCTATAGTTATGCAGGCACGCCACGCCTTTTCTTTATCGGTCGCCCCTATGACAGACGCTCCCGGCAGGAAACGCCGAATCTTTTCGCGCATACTCTACTAAATACGAATACTTGCGGAAGGCGTAGCAACCGGGTTGCTACATATAGTAAATCAACTCAGATGTGTGGCATCACTGGATACGTTGGGGATCGCCCTGGCGTGCGAACCGTTATTGATATGCTTCGTCGCCTCGAATACCGGGGGTACGACTCGGCAGGGGTCGCCGTGGCGACTACCGGAGGCGGCGACATCGAGATCGTTAAGGCGGCGGGCAAACTCGCCGTTTTAGAGGGCGAATTACACGATTATTGGGATAAGTACGGAGCCGCTATCGCGCACACCCGGTGGGCGACCCACGGCGGACCGACCACCCCGAACGCGCACCCGCATTACTCGAACGACGGGCGTATCGCCCTGATCCACAACGGCATTATCGAAAACTTCCAGGAATTACGTGCCGAGCTGGAAACGGCAGGTTTTCGGTTTAGCTCGGAAACCGATACCGAAGTCATGGTCCACCTCGTGGACCGCGCCTACCGACAGAATGGCAATATGGAACAGGCGATCCGCGACGCGCTCACGAAAGTGACCGGTGCTTACAGCATCGTCGTCGTGTCCGCGCACGAGCCCGACACTTTATACGCGGCGAAAACCGCGTCTCCCCTGATCGTCGGACTCGGCGAGGGGGAGAACTTTCTGGCATCCGACATCCCGGCCGTGCTTCGCTACACCCGGCGCGTCGTGGTTCTGGAGGACGGCGACTTTGTCACGGTCACGAAATCCGGGATACGGCTGACGACGCTGACCGGCGAGCCGGTGACCCGGGAACCGTTCACCGTAACGTGGGATGAGCAGACGGCCGAAAAAGGCGGCTTTCCCCACTTCATGCTCAAGGAGATCTACGAGCAACCCCGCGCCATCGCCGACACGCTACGCGGTCGGATTTCGCCGGATGAGACCGTCATTCTGCCGGAGCTGGAAGCGTTCACGCAAAAACAGTTGGGCGCGTTCACGCGGGTGCAGATCGTCGCCTGCGGCACCGCATACCATGCGGGCATGGTCGCGAAACGGTTCTGGGAACACCTTCTGCGCCGTCCGGTGGACGTATCGGTGGCGTCCGAGTTTCGCTACGGCGACCCGCTGGTCGGACCGGACACGCTCTGTCTCGTGGTCTCACAATCGGGCGAAACGGCGGACACGCTCGCCGCGCTCCGGGAGGCGCGGCGGCTCGGTGCGACCATCGTTTCCGTCGTCAACGTCGTCGGTTCGAGCATCGCCCGCGAATCCGACGCCGTGGTCTATACGCAAGCAGGACCGGAAATCTGCGTCGCGTCCACGAAAGCCTATGTCACCCAGATAGTCGCCCTGTACCTGCTCGGCTTGCACTTGGCGTTCGTTGAAGAGCGGCTTTCCCCGGACGCGCTCAAAGTATATGTGCGCGACCTGACCGCCCTTCCCGACGCAGTGGAATCGGTACTCGGCGGTGCGCTACTGGTCGAGGATCTGGCGGCGCGACTCGCCGACCGCACCACGTTCTTTTATCTCGGGCGCGGCTACGATTACGCGGTCTCGCTCGAAGCCGCGCTCAAACTCAAGGAGATTTCCTATCTGCACGCCGAAGCCTACGCGGCGGGCGAAATGAAACACGGACCGCTCGCGCTGGTCGAACCGGGTGTCGTGGTGATCTGCTTCGCGACCGAGCCGCGCCTGTTCGACAAGATGCTCAGCAACATCAAGGAAGTCTCGGCACGCGGCGGGACCGTGGTGGCGATAGTCCCCGAAGGCGAGACCCGCGCCGACGCGTCGGCGGACGAAATATTGCGCATCCCGGCAGTGCGAACGGAGTTTTCGCCGGTGGTATCGGTGGTACCGCTTCAGTTGCTGGCGTACCTGATCGCTCGCGCCCGTGGTTGCGAGATCGATCAGCCACGGAATTTAGCGAAATCGGTGACGGTGGAATGATACGACAGCAAGCAGAAGCGATCATCGCCCGATTCGAAGCGCGACGCGTCTTAGTCGTCGGGGACCTGATGGCGGACGAGCATATCTGGGGGCACGTTCACCGGGTCTCTCCGGAAGCCCCGGTTCTCGTCGTCGACGTAGAAGAGGAAACGTTCGTGCCCGGCGGCGCGGCGAACGCGGCGAACCAGTTGCGGGCGTTCGGTGCCCATGTGGTTCTGGCGGGCGTTGTCGGCGCGGATGCGGCGGGACAATCCCTGACCGAGCGGTTATCCGAACTCGGGATGGACACCGGCGCGATTGTGATCTCACCGGATCGTCCGACGACGCGTAAAACACGCGTGGTTGCCGGAACCCAGCAAGGGGCGCAACAGGTCGTGCGTGTGGATCGCGAAAAACGCTCCCCACTCCCGCCGGACATCGCGGCGACACTCATCCGGAAAGTCACGGGGCAGATCGCCGATTGTGACGCCCTGCTCTTTTCCGATTACACGAAGGGGGTGTTGAGCGAGGAAACGGTTCGTACCATCACGGAAGCGGCGCGGGCAGAGAAGCCGCATATCGTGATCACGGCGAACCCGAAGCCAGCCTCGGTGCGGTTTTTCGCCGACGCCGACATCGCGCAACTCAACCGGAGCGAGGCGGACGAAGCCCTGCGGGCACACCTGTTCGAGTCGCCGGACAACGCGGTGTTTCATCAAGCGGGGGTCCGTTTACGCGAGTATCTCGGCTTACGCAACTTGCTGGTGACACGTTCTGCGCAGGGCTTGACGGTGTTCACCCAGGACGGAAAATATACCGATATCCCGCCGCACCGGATCGAAGTGTTCGACGGCACGGGAGCGGGGGATTCGACCATCGCCGGTGTGACGCTTGCACTCGCGGCGGGCGCGACGATGGTCGAAGCGGTAGAGATCGGCAACGCGTCGGGCGGTGCCGTGGTCCGTAAAGTCGGAGTAGCGACCGCGACGCGAGAAGAGATCGCTACATTGTTTAATTAGGGATAAGGTTACAGGGGACAGGTCACGGGGAAATCTTCCGCCCTTGAATTACCCCTGCCCCCGGTAGCCTGTCCCCTGTAACCTTATCCCTATGTATCGAAAGGCTAAATGACATGAATATCTGCGTTATTGGTACCGGCTATGTCGGGCTTGTTACCGGCGTTATCTTCGCCGACCTCGGCAACGACGTTATCTGCGTCGACAAAATGGAGGAGAAAATCGCGCTACTTAATGCGGGCGTGATGCCGATCTACGAGCCGGGCTTAGAGGAGATGGTCGCCCGCAACGTGGACGAAGGTCGCCTGACCTTTACCACCGACCTCGGCGCGTCCGTGAAAAAGTCGGAGGTAGTTTACATCTGCGTCGGCACCCCGCCCCGCCCCGATGGCTCGACCGACATGACCTACATCGAGGGTGCGGCACGCGGCATCGCCGAATCCATCGAACGCTACACCGTCGTCGTCAATAAATCCACGGTCCCGGTCGGCACCGGCGACTTCGTGAAGAAGACGATCACCGATAACCTGCGCCGCCGCGTGGATTTCGATGTTGTCTCCAACCCCGAGTTTCTGCGCGAAGGCTCCGCCATCCACGACGCGATGAACCCGGATCGCATCGTTATCGGTGCCCCGAATCAGGTCGTCGCGCTTCGGATTCTGGAACTGTACGCCCCGCTCGAAAGCAAAATGATCCTGACCGATGTTGCGTCGGCAGAAATGATCAAGTACGCCTCGAACGCGTTCCTCGCGATGAAGATATCGTTCGCCAACTCGGTCGCCAACCTGTGCGAAAAGGTCGGCGCGGACGTGGTCCAGGTAGTGAAAGGCATGGGACTCGACAACCGCATCGGCACATCGTTCCTGCAAGCCGGTCTGGGCTACGGCGGCTCCTGTTTCCCGAAAGATGTCCGCTCGCTTCTGCACACCGCGCAGGACAACGGCTACGACTTCCCCTTGCTTTCCGCGACGGTAGACACCAACGAGGCACAGACCAAGCGGTTTATCGCCAAGATGGAGGCGGCAGTCGGCGGGTTCGCGGGCAAACGGATCGCGGTATTAGGGCTCGCGTTCAAGGCGAACACCGACGACATGCGCGAAGCGAAAAGTCTCGAAGTGATCGAAGCCCTTCTGCAAGGCGGCGCGACCGTGACTGTCTTCGACCCGATTGCGATGGAGAACACGAAGGCGTTCTACCCGAACCTGATCTATTCCCGGACGGCGTTCGACGCGGCGACCGGTGCGGACGCCGTCGCGGTGCTGACGGAATGGAACGAGTTCAAGCAACTCAATCTGGAGCGGCTTAAGGAAGTGATGAACGGCACGCTTGTTTGTGACGGACGCAACCTGTACGACCCGGCGAAGATGGCGCGACTCGGCTTCCAGTATGTGTGCGTCGGACGCGGCAACGTTTCCGCAACTGCGGAAGCAGCGCAGGTACTGGCGACACTCGACGCCGTCTCGATGGTGAAATAAACCAGGCGCGTTGATAGGCGAATGTCGCGATACCGAACCTCGCAATTTATCGCGAGGTTCGGTATCGCGACATTCACATTCTATTTGATCGGATTTTTACGGCGGCGGGCAACGACCATCGCGCCGATCATGCCGAGTGCCGGGATCGCAAGCGCAAGCGCGGACGGTTCAGGAACCGTGGCGACTTCGGCACCCACGAACCGGACCTCGTCCACGAATATCCACGCACTACCCGTGCCGTCTACGAGGCTGAGCGGAAGCGTGGTACCGGTGAAGTTGACATCGAAGTTGACAAAGCCGCGTGTGTTGTCGGCTAACTCGGTCCCGGTTAGCGCGAATAGTTGCCCATTGATATTAACCGTTGGCGGTAAAAAGATGCCTGCCCCTTGTGCACGGTTGAAGCCGATCTGAACCTGCGATATGGATACGGGCGCAGTAAACGCGAACGAAGCGGCCGGGTTTGCGACAATCCACCCTACCCACTGCTGAGCGGGTCCGTTCCCCAGATCTGCCGTCCAGTTGTCCACGCCGAGTATGTTATCCGTCAACTGGGTTCCTCCGTCGTCAAAATAGTTGAACGAACCACCCTGTGCGGTCCCTTCGCCCGGGGTCAGTGTATAGGACGTCGGCGTAACGAATTGTGCTGATGCAGGAAGTGCGAGAAAGAGCAACGACGCCACTATGATACCTGCTGAAAAACGATGAATCATAAAATTACTCCTTGAGTCAATTCCAATCAATTCATATTAATCAGACAGGCATGTTTTGTCAACTATTTATGTCACATTATGTCGACCGGATGCGTACCAAACATCGTATGCGACTGCGGCATGTAATCTCTGGCATGATTGCCACATTTTGCCTTGTGGCTCCCCAAACGGGACGGGCGCAGGAACCGATAACGGAGGCACCGAAGGACGTGTCGGTTCAGGTGTTCCTGTCGTCCACTTGCCCGATCAACAACGGTTACGCGCCGGAATTACAACGATTGCGCCGGGATTATATTGCTAAAGGGATCACGTTCGCGGCGGTATATTCGGCAGAGCATGATCGCAAAGCCGCCTCCGGTCATGCCAAACAGTTCGGCTTGACTGGCTACCGAGTCGTGCATGATTCCAAGCAAGACTATGCCCGAAAAGCGGGTATCACTACCACGCCGGAAGTCGCGGTTTGGGATGCACGAGGGGTCCTGCGGTACCGGGGGCGCATTGATGACCGCTACGCCGCACTCGGCGTCCGCCGCGAGACCGCGCGGAAATCCGATCTGCGAAACGCACTGAACGCGCTCGTCGCCGGAAAAGCGGTGCCGGTGCCGCGCACTCGCGCCATCGGGTGCGTTCTGCCGAAGTTAGAAAGCGAGAAAAGTAAGCCATGAGAGTGCGGAACCTCCTGTTTTTAGCACTGACAGTGATGGCAGCGATGCTCACGCTCGCCGCGACGAAGCCCCCGGCGCGTACAGACGATGCCCCTACGTGGAGCCGCGATGTCGCGCCGATTGTGTACAAAAACTGCACGCCGTGTCACCGCAAAGGCGAAGCCGGACCGTTCCCGCTCGAAGGCTATACCGACGCGAAGCGGATGGCTTCGATGCTCGCACTGGTGACAAGAAAACGGCTGATGCCGCCGTGGAAGCCGGTTGCGGGACACGGCGACTTCCGGGAGGAACGGACTCTCACCGACGCCGAGATCACGGTCATCGGACGCTGGGCGGCGGCGGGCGCAACGGCGGGCGATGTGAAGACCGCCCCGCCGCCCCCGAAATTCCGCACCGGCTGGCAACTCGGCACGCCGGACATGATCCTGGAAATGCCCGCCGCATTCCCCATTCCTGCCGAAGGGCGCGATGTGTACCAGCGTTTCGTGTTTCCGCTGAATCTCTCCAAAGACCGCTATCTGCGCGGAATCGAGGTACGCCCCGGCAACCGACGCATCGCGCACCATGCCATCGGGATTCTGGACACGTCCGGCACGGCGCGGAAACTCGACGCAAAAACACCGGAACAGGGCTACAGTAGCATGGGCAGTTCCGGCTTTCTCCCCGCAGGGTTGACTCCGGGGTACGTGCCTGGGCAGACGCCGCGCTTCTTCGCCGAAGGCTCTCCGCTGACCCTGCCGAAGAAATCGGACTTCGTTCTGGAAATGCACTACCACCCGTCCGGCAAACCGGAAACGGATCGCACCGTGGTCGGTCTATACTTTACCGACAAAAAGCCGGTCAAAAACCCGACCGGTATCCTGTTAGCCTCCGAGGAGATAGACATTCCGGCAGGCAAATCGGCATACATCGTTTCCGATAAATTCGTTCTGCCCACCGCGCTGAATGTCACTAACGTCTGGGCACACATGCACATGGTCGGCAAAAAGGTGCGTGTCTGGGCGGAGTTGCCGGACGGCAGTACCGAAAAAATGCTCCTGATCAACGATTGGGATTTCAACTGGCAGGACACCTACCAATATGAAAAGCCGATCCGTCTTCCGAAGGGCACCGTTCTGCACTCCGAATGGGTGTTCGACAACACGGACGCCAACCCGCGCAACCCCAACTCGCCGCCGAAGCGCGTGCGGCTTGGCGAGAACAGCACCGACGAAATGACGGGCTTATGGGTCGGCGGCCTCGCGGACGACGGTTGGGGGGAGCTCTCGCTTCTCGGCGCGAATATCGGGCACTATTTCGAGATAACCGGAAAAGGCAAACCGTTCAAGCAGGGGAAGTGATCGGTCAGTGTTCTACGGGGGTGTTCATCCCCCCGACGAATAATAGCTACCAACTCTCACAAACGGGGCGGAACGGGTATCATCACTTTCATGAGCGACTCCATGAAACCGCGAAAATATTTCGGCTCTGTTCCGTCCGCTGCCGTGTGCTTGACTGCCGCCGTTGCCACGTTCGCCTTCGCGCAGACAGCCCCCTTTAAGCCACTGACCGCGCAAAGCAAGATGGCGGTGAACGGCATCGGACCGGTGCGCCTCGGGATGACACTGGCGAAAGCGATTGACGCCACGCAGGTCAGTTGGAAAGTGGAGTACGCGGTCAGTGAGGGCGACTGTCGCTACGCCCACCCGGAAAACGCCCCGAAAGGCGCGGATGGCTACCCGACGCTGTCGTTCATGGTCGTTGATGGCGTCGTGGTCCGCGCCGAAGTCGGGCGGCGCGGGATAAGCACGGTGAGCGGCGTTCAAGTGGGGGATACGGAGCAGAAGGTGAAGGAAACTTATCCGGGGAAAATCAAGGTCGAGACGCACCCTTATGACGACAAGGGGCACTACTTGATTTACACCCCGACCGAGCGCAAAGACGCCAAGTTTCGCCTGATCTTCGAGACGGACGGCAAAGTCGTCACTTCCTACCGCGCCGGTCGCGTCCCAGAAGTACACTGGATCGAAGGCTGCCTTTAATTTTCCTGTCCTTCGCACCGTCCGCGAAGGACAGGAAGCTTAAAAAAGATCTTTTGACGAAGCGACTTATAACAAGGAGGTATAAGATGGACAAATTCACGTCAAAGCGGCTCCCCGTTGCGCCTGTGGACACCGCCCCGGACGGAACAGATGTTCGGCTGTTACTGAATCTCAAAGGGGGAGGGCTGGCGCATTTTGAGCTGGCACCAGGAAAAATATCTTTCGCTGTAACGCACCGCACGGTCGAAGAAATATGGTATTGCCTCAGCGGGCGGGGGGAGATGTGGCGTAAGCAAGGCGGGCACGAAGAGGTTATCCCCGTTGATGCCGGGGTATGCCTCACCATTCCACTCGGCACCCACTTTCAGTTCCATAGTTTTGGTTACGAGCCACTTGTCGTAGTGATAGCCACGATGCCGCCCTGGCCCGGTGGCGACGAGGCGGATTCTGTCCAGGGCAAATGGGAACCAACGGTAGCAGCTCCTTCGAGCTAATTTTTAACGGCAGCCCACGTTGCCACCGTTGTGTGATCAGCAAATTTCGTTTGAAACGCGTTCGCTTAGACCCTGTGGGCGGCGACATGTCTTGTCGCGCCAGGCGTAGTACCATTACCACCGACGGATGCGCTAACGGTTGACGGGGATTACAATTCCTGCTTCCTACCCCGTACTCTGCATCGCTGCCGCGACGCCGGTGATCGAAAGCAGAATCGCTTCCTTCCACGGCGACTGGTCCCCGGCTTCGTCGCCCGACTCGGATATATAGAAATCGTGCGCGTTCATCAAAGCGACCTGCAAAACGGACAGCGGCAGGACGGCGGGGTTGCGCAGGTTTACTGTGGCACGGACT
>JACMIS010000567.1 GCA_014381035.1 Armatimonadota bacterium | reverse complement strand
CACTCGCAGTCAAGGGTATTGCCCCGATGGACGAGGCATTGGTTCCGGCGATGGCTCCGACCAAATCGCTGGAAAACCTGGACCTGTTCAACGCCCGCGCGACACTGGGAGAGTTCTCCTCGGCGTTCAGCGAACTCGAAGCCGAATACTCCCGCCTCAAGAGCGAGGACGAGATCGCGGAGCAAGCCGTCTTAGTCCGCCGGATGGGGTAGGGATCTATTGGAGGGAATTGGAAGGCAGGCGCGAAGCCTGCCTTTCTGGTTTTCAGCGACATCGCAATAGTGCGTGGCATAAATCCCCACGCATTATTGCGATGTAGCCTTTTTCGTCGGACGACCCTATAATGGAAACTGTGAGCAAAGACGACATTCAAAGCGGGCAGGAATCTACGGCGGAATTAGAGGGCGGTGCGCTTCAGGGCGGATGGGATGCTATCGCCGGGACGCAGACTCCCTGGCGACAGATCGCGGTATCCTGGGCAGCGCGTACCGACATCGGACGGGTGCGCGAGAACAACGAAGACAAGTTCGATTTCTTTTCCCCCGATGAACCCATGATCCTTGCCCTGCGCGGCAGATTATGGGCGGTCGCGGACGGCATGGGCGGACATAGCGCGGGACAGGTTGCGTCGGAAGCGGCACTCAAAACGCTGGTCCGTTCCTACTTCAACCCGTCCGAGGCTGACGCCGAAGCCGCGTTGAAAACTGCGTTCGCCGATGCCAACTCGCTGATTTTCCAAGCCGCGCAACGCATGGGTGGGCAAAACGGTATGGGGACGACGCTGGTCGCGCTGGTCGCCATCGAGGACCGATTTTTGGTCGCGCATGTCGGAGATTCGCGGATATACCGGTATCGAGCCGGGGGCAGACGCCGTGCCGATACGGGCTTTTTGACGCAACTTACCACCGACCATTCCTGGGTCGAGGAGCAGGTGTCGCGCAAGTCGCTCACCCGTGAGCAAGCCGAAGCGTCGCCGTATCGGAATATGATTACGCGGTCTGTGGGGGTGGAGGAAAATGTTGTCCCGGATATTTCCACGCATGTCGCAGAACCGGGGGACGTGTACCTGCTGTGCTCCGATGGACTTTCCGGTTTCCTCGACGATGAGATTCTTCGGCAGAACATGGAGAAGACCTCCAACCCATCGCGCCTCGTCTTAGACTTAATAGATGCGGCGAACGATGCCGGAGGTAAGGACAACATCACCGCGCTCGCGCTCCGCGTGGATGGTGTAACAGACACGCCTTAAAGGATAAACGCCATGAGTACGCCCCGAAACGAAAACCTTTCCGGTAAACCGACCCTCGGACGTTATACGATCCTGCGCGAGGTCGCCCGCTCTAACGACATCGTGTATGAGGCGGTAGATCCGACGATCAATCGCCGCCTCGCGGTGAAAGAACTGAACATCGCTCCGACGCTCACCGGGCAGGCGCGGCGCGAACGGATCGAGCGGTTCTTCCGCGAAGGGCGTGCCGCCGGGGCGATGAACCACCCGAATATCGTGACTATTTTCGAGATCGGCGAGGACAATGGGCGGTTCTTTATCGCGATGGAGTTTCTGGAAGGGCAGTCACTGCGCGACCGGTTGCAAACCGTGGGACCGTTGCCGCTTGCCGAAGCGGTAGCCACCACCGCCGCGTTGTGTGACGCACTCTCCTATGCGCACGCGGGCGGCGTCGTGCATCGCGACATCAAGCCCGACAACGTTCACATTTTGCCCGGCGGCACGGTGAAGCTGACCGACTTCGGGATCGCCCGGATTTTAGGCGAGGACTCGTTGACAATGGCGGGGCAGGTATTCGGCACGCCGTCCTACATGTCGCCGGAGCAAGTGACAGGCAACGCGATAGATGGACGGACCGATCAGTTCTCGCTCGCGGTTTTGCTGTATGAGATGCTCACCGGACGCAAGCCGTTCACTGGCGACACGGTAGTGACAATCACGTATCGCATCATTCATGAGCCGATGCCCGCACCGCCCGGTGTACCGTTCGAGGTCGCTCACGTGATGGAAAACGCGATGGCGAAGACACCGGAATCGCGCTACGGTAGTGTCCTTGAGTTCAAAAACGCGTTGATCGCCGCCGCCCAGTACGCTCGCACGGGCATTCACACGAATGGTCCTGCCCCTCTCAATGCGGGAATGGCGCAACCAACGCGCTCCGGTATGCCTTACGGACTCGCCGCGGACCCGCTCTCGCCGCCACTTCCGCCCGGAGCATCGCCGGGCGCGAACGAGCAAACCGTTATGTATGGGAACTCGACTCAGGCGCACCCGATGCGACGGGCGACGGACCGCCCTGCCACCAATCCCCCAACGTACCCGCCGAACCAACCGTACACAACCGGGGGCAACGACCGCACCGGTTCCAACCCGCGTAGCAATTATGGAGCCATCGCCGTTGCATCGGTGATATTGCTTGCCGTAGTGGGTGGGGCAGGGTTCGCGCTTAGCAACGCGTTTTCGAAGATTCAGGCGTCACAGAGTCAGGAATCGCTGATCAAGATCAGCAACGAAGGCGTCGAACTGTTCAAGAAGAATGAGTTCGAGAAAGCCGCCGCACTCTTCAAAAAAGTACGTGACGCAGGGGACGCCGCCGATTCCGCAACGCGTATTAGCGCCGCATCCAATGAAACCACCTGTTACCGCACCCTCGGTCAGAAAGCGCAGGACGCCAACGATCTGGCGTCGGCGGAAATGTGGTTCACACGAGCACTGGAAGTGTCCCCGCTCGATCCGAACGCGAAAATAGAACTGAACGGAGTCCAGAAGCGACGCGGCACGGTGCCGACTGGCAATACTCCCGTCGCCGTCGCGCCGAACGGCGATAAGATTGATTCCTCGAACCCGCTCGCCGGAGTGCTGAAACCGTCGCCGGACGCGCCCGGCACGGGAGGCGGGGGCGGTGGCTCTTCGCTGGCGTCTCCGCCGCCGACCAGTGTGTTACCCGGATCGCAGACTTCGAACGACTTCGCGGCGGCGAATCGCAAGGCAGAGGCGGAGGCTCAGGCATTTCTGGACAAAGGCGACGGCGCATTCAACGCCCAACAGCGGAGCGAAGCAGTCAGTTTTTGGCGTCAGGCGGTCGCGGCGGGTCCCGGCTCGTCGGCGGCGTCCAAAGCCCAGGACCGGATCAACCGTTTCGGCTCCGAAGAACCCGACAGTCTATAGGTTTTTGAATACCCTGTGCGTGAAAGTGTTTTTCGGAGACAGGAACTTACAGATCCATCGTTTCCTGTCCTGCTTCGGCATGAGTAACGACCGCCGTGTCCGCTCTGGCGGGCGCGGCGGTCGTTTTTGATCCCTGCCGCTTTCCGTTGCCGAAGATTCGGGTCGGGTCCGGCTTTTCGTGGACGCGCAGGTAGATGCCGGTCATGACGTCTTCCAGTTCGGCGCGGTCGGCATTCTCGGAAAGTGCCTGCTCGCCAGTCTGGTCTTTATACCGCCATCGCAGTTCCAGACGTCCCGAACGTCCGTGTCCGACCTCCCATTCGATACTACCGCGCACCTGCCGCAGAAAACCGCGATAGGTCCCGGATTGCCAACCGCGTTTTCTCAAATCATCGTGTAATGTGTCGAACATACCCTGTGTTATATCGCGGAACGGTTCTCCGTCCGACGGTCCCCTGTAACCTGCTCCCTATTCCCTTCCTACCCCACTTCGATATATAATCTCCCATCGGAACAACTATTACGTTGCATAGGAGCATAAACTTTGCGTTTTCGTCAGATCCATTTAGATTTTCATACCTCGGAAGCGATCCCCGGCATCGGATCGCGCTTTTCCAAACAGCAGTTTCAGGAGATGTTGCGCCTCGGTCATGTGGACAGCATTACGGTGTTTTCCAAGTGCCATCACGGCTGGGCATATCACCCGACCACGGCGAACGAAATACACCCGCACCTATCGTTCGATCTGCTTCAGGCACAGATCGAAGCCGCGCACGAGATCGGTGTCAAAACCCCGGTCTATATCTCGGCTGGTTTGGATGAAAAGGAAGCGCGACGCCATCCTGAGTGGCTGATTCGGGACGCCAACGACCGCACGAACTGGGTGGATTCGTTCCTCAAGCCCGGCTACCACCAATTTTGCTTGAACTCACCCTACCTCGACAAACTTCTCCCTCAGATTGACGAAGTGGTGCGCAACTACGACGCCGACGGCATTTTTCTCGACATTGTCGGGGTGCGTACCTGTCTTTGCCATACGTGCCTTGGTCAACTGCGTGACGCGGGCAAGGACCCACTCGACCCGGCGCACGTCCGGGAGTTGGGTGAGCGAACCTATGCGAACTACACGCGCCGGGTACGGGAGACGATAGACGCCGTCAAGCCGGGGTTGCCGGTATTCCACAACGGCGGGCATATCCCGCAAGGGCGGCGTGACCTCGCGACGATGAACACGCATCTGGAACTCGAAAGTCTGCCGACCGGCGGGTGGGGCTATGACCACTTCCCGCTCTCGGCGCGGTACGTGCAGAACCTCGGCATGGAGTTTCTCGGGATGACGGGCAAGTTTCACACCAGTTGGGGCGAGTTCGGCGGCTTCAAGCACCCGAACGCGTTGCGCTACGAAACCGCGTTGTCGCTGGCGAACGGGGCGCGTTGCTCGGTCGGTGACCAGTTACATCCGGAAGGAATGATGGACGCCGCGACCTACGCTTTGATCGGGGCGGCATACGCCGAGGTCGAAACCAAAGAGCCGTGGTGTGCGGACGTGACTCCGATTGCGGATGTCGCGCTGTTATCCGTGGAAGCCGCCGGTTTTCAGGGGAGTGGCGAGCAACAGGCGGCGCACACCGGCAAAGTGGACGCGGGCGCGGTGCGGATGCTTTTAGAGGGGAAAATACTGTTCGATGTCGTCGACCTTCAATCGGATTTCAGCCGCTATAAAGTCATCATCCTGCCGGATGCGATCCGCATCGGGGCGATATTGGAACAGAAACTGACCGCGTTTGTTGTCGGCGGCGGCAAAGTGCTGGCGACCGGTGAGTCGAACCTGAACGAAGCCGGGGACGATTTTGTTCTGAATCTGGGGGCGAACTGGAAGGAGGCGGACCCGCTCAGCCCGAACTATTTCCGCCCCCGATTCGCGCCCGGTCCGCTGACTCCGGATACCGCCTATGTCTTCTACGCGTCGGGGCAACGGATCACACTTGCCACACTCGGCACGGAACTGGGCGAACGGCAGGATTCCTACTTCAACCGGACGGCGGACCATTTCTGTTCGCACCGACACACGCCACCGAGTGAAAACCGTGGCGGACCGGGCATGACGGAAGGCGCGGCGGGCATCTATATCGCGTGGAGCCTGTTCGACGAGTACGCAGGGATGGGGAGTTTGATCGCCCGCGAAACGGTGCTGTTCGCCCTGCGCCGTCTCCTCGCCGGGCGGGAAACACTGAAAACGGACCTGCCCGCACAAGGGATCGTGACACTGATGGAGCAAACCACCGAGAATCGCTATGTCTGTCACCTTTTGTACGCGTCGCCGGTTCGGCGCGGCAAAAATATCGAAGTGATCGAGGACATTCTACCGATTCAGGACGTCTCCGTAGCTCTTCGCTTGCCGAAAGCCATCACGGAAGCGTGCCTGCAGCCGGAGGGTACCTCGATACCCGTTGAGCAGACCGGGGATGGAATAATTCGTTTCGTGGTACCGCGCCTGGAGTGTCATCAGATGATTGTGTTGAGGTGATTCCTTCCATTTCCCTTGGAGTGTGGGAATGAACTCCACCGTTGTCAGGCACGGTGCACCGAGGCGTCGCTATACGACGCCGGGGAGTATGGGTACCGGGTCTCCCGCGCTCCAAGGGAGATGGAAAGCCGCCGCATTCAGTTCTTGCTACCCGTCGTCGCGATCCCGCTGATAAATGTCTTCTGGGTGAAGAAGAACAGCACTACGATAGGCACGATAAAGATCGTAGAATCCGCCATCAGCGACGACCACTCCCCGCCGTGTGTGGACAGGAGTTGTTGCAGACCATAGGCGAGCGTGTAGCGCGTCGGGTCGTTGAGATACAGGAGCGGTCCGATGAAGTCGTTCCAGGTCGCCAGAAACTGAAACAGGGCGCACGTCGCCAGCGCGGGGCGCGACAGCGGGAGCATGATGTTCCAGAAGATCTGCCACTCGCTCGCCCCGTCTATACGTGCCGCTTCCGCCATGTCGTCGGGCAGTTTGCGGAAGAACTGTGTCAGCAAAAAGATGTAGAACGGCACACCGCAGAACGACGGCACGATCAGCGGCAGATACGTCCCGTACCAGTGTAGCCACCGGAACAGGGCGAATACCGGCACCATCGTCACCTGCGACGGTAGCGCGATGGTCGAGAGCATCAACAGGAACAGCGGTGTCTTCCCGCGAAACTCCAGGCGACCAAAGCCGTAGGCGACGAGCGCACTCGACATGACCACGCCCGTGACATTGAACGCGCACAGGAACAGGGTGTTGTGCAGATACAGGGCGAACGGGACCGCGCGAACCGCGATCGGGTAGTTCTCCCACTGTACCGGGTTGGGGAGCAGACTTGCCAGTGTGAGCGTCCCGGTTTTGGCGAAAATCTGCGTGTCCGACTTGAGCGACGTGGAGATCATCCAGGCGAGCGGCAGTAGCGCGGGCAGGCACAGTAGCAGGAGCAACACATGGGCGGCGACGTGTTGCCACGGCGACAGTCCGGTGAGCATTCGTCGCTTCTTCGTGCGGGTGTCGGTAGATAGATTCGCGGGCGCAGCCGCCATTATTTTACTCATAGCCCAGCCCTCGCCGCCGGGATCGTTCCTGTGCGGTGTCGTTTTCCAGTTTAGTCAGTGCCTCGGCGGGCGACAACGCGCCCCGCGCCGCCAGGTCGTCGACCACGCTGATCCGGTCCAGCAGAAACAGTTGGAACGGCACGGGCGGGGTGGTGACGATGTTCGGACTCGCGGCAAGATCCACGAAAGTCTGATACTGCGGGTACTGACGCAGGAACGCCTGATAGTCGGGCGACCGCGCCATGCGCGGCGACGACGGCAACCAGCCGAACGAGACGTTGTATTTCGCGGACCGCTCGGGGTTATCCAGCCCTGACCAGAACTTCATGAATTCCCACGCACCGTCGGGATGCTTCGCGCCCGCCGGGATCGTCAGGAAACCGGTGTTCGAGAAACTCGCCAGCGACTTGCCCCCGGCGGGCGGCGGGAGCGGAGCCACGCGGTAGTCCAGTTCGGGCGCGAATTTGGCAAGCTGAAGCACGCGCCACTCGCCGTCTAAAGCGATAGCGAACGACCCATCGATGAACGGCCAGGCGGCACCGTTCTGCGATTTCAAGCCGGAGTTGAAACGCCGTACCTTGTCCAGTCCGAGTTCCTTGCTGGTGTCCACCAGATACGACATCGCGCGGCGGTTCGGGGCGGTGTCAAGTAGCGTCTGTCCCGTGGCGGCGTCGTAAAACCCGCCCCCGAACGACGGGGCATAGTTGGTGAAACTCTGCGGCAGAAACCCGAGGCGCGTGAACCTGCCCGTTTTGTCCTTCTGGTCGAGTTTACGCCCTATCGCCGTCAGTTCTTCGAGGGTTTTCGGGAATTTATCCGGGTCCAGACCGGCGGCGCGGAAGTCGTCGGGGCGGTAATAACACGCGTACACGTCCACGTTTATTACCAGACCGTACAGATGCCCCTTGTGCCAGCCGTTCTCGTGGATCACCGGGAACGTTTCATTGTCGAAGAAGCGACGCTCCGCCGGGGTCATGCGGGTTTCCAGCGGTTGCAGAATGCCGTCCTCCGACCACGT
>JACMIS010000566.1 GCA_014381035.1 Armatimonadota bacterium | reverse complement strand
ATACCGCGGTGCACGGGCGGATAAGAGGGAACTGAACACGTGGACTGGTGAAACCGATGACACGTTTAGTGGCAAATATTCTCGGTGGGTGCGGTGGGGGTACTCGCCCGCGCACCGACGCGGCTTTTTGCGCGAACAGGGAGTCGACCCCGCCGATCTTGTTGTCGAGGAGTACACCGGGATCGCCGAAGTCGACAACAAGAATCAAGCCTTCGGCAGAGACGAGGCGCTGTGGAAAGCCTGGCTAAACGGGAAGCGGGGGCGGGTCATCCCCCTGCTGAAAGCCGCACGGGTCGCGACCGGAAAATTGCCAGTTTTCCTGGAGGGACAGACCGAGTTCTGGAGCAGGGCGGCGGATCGTTTCGATACGGTGCGGTGGTACGCGCCCTGGAAACCGAACGCCGAACCGCCGCTTATCGACCTGTACCGCGGCGGGTGGGACGGCGCTCTTCCCGTCCCGGATGTAATAACCGGCACGTATTTGGCCGTCTCCGGTGGGCAAACGCTCACCCCGGTATCCGAGATTTTGACACGGACGAAACGCGGCGACACGCAGGGTCTGACGGTGATCGATTGGTCGCACCGAACGCTGGCAGAGGTCGAAGCCGAACTGGGGGTGCGACCGTCGGCGACGCCGTAGAAGGGGGCAATCCGGTGGGATGCTCGCGGACGGGGTATGCCGGACTTTAGGCAAAGTCGAGGCGGAATCAGGCGCATAAACGCCGACCGTTCCTTGAAACCTTCTCCCGCAAAATGGTACCATACGGGAATAGCCGCCCGCTACGTCCTGCCCGCCGCAAACATTAACGCTATGAATCGTCTCGCTCCCCTTTGCTTACTACTCGTGTTCTTTATCTGCCCTGCTTGCGCACAGGAGACTGCAAAGCCGGTAGCAAAACCCGACCCGACGTTCGCGCAATATCTCGCCTCGTTGTGGAACCCGAATCGGGGACTGCTTCTAATGGTGTGTCCCGCGAACAAGGCAGACCGTCCGCTCGGAACCGAGGAACGGTCGGCAGAAACGTTATCGGGTTGGCTTGCGGAGTCGCGGAACGGTTTGCGCGTGTTCGGCAACCTATCCGCGATCAATGACGCCCGGCGGAGTCTGGATATTGTACGCCCTGAACTATCCGTCGAGGATTTCACCCGACGCACCGGGGAAAGCGCGGCGAGTGATACGTCCCTTTTTCTGGCGTCGCTTACGTACCCGCAGTGGCAAAAAATGGCGTCCCCGAACGGTCTGAGCAGACTCGATCTGAAAAAGGGGGAGCAACAGACGCTGTGGGAGTCCGTGATACCGGATCCGTTCGTGGTCGAGCGGAGACAGTTCAGTCGCCGAACACTGCCCGAAGAGGTGCGCCGCCTGACCGGTAGTGAACGTCAGCAGGTGCGACTGCGGATAAAGTCAATCAGCCATGTGTACGCCAAGTTGACTGCTCGGAAGGGGATGTTTCCCGTCCTGTTTCATAAGAATCGATCTGAGAAGTGGCGTGCCGGCGAGTCCTATTTGGATCTCAAGACCGAAGGAGTCTGGAATGAAACGCCCGCTGTTAAGGAAATGCTTGCTGCTTATCAGGAGCGAGAAAACACGATTCTTTCTCGCACCAACCTTCCCCCGCTCCCCCGTGCAGTAAATTCGGAGAAGTTCGCGGCGACGATCACACTTTCGCCGGGACCGCAAAACGAACGCCTGACTATCGCCGATGTTCTGGAGCGGATTCGTGTCGCCACCGGGCAGGAGATCCATTGTCATCCTGTGCTGGCGAAATATGTCGTGGTGACCGCCGGAACTATCCGCCCCGTCCGTGCGTGGGACGCGCTCCGTGCCGTTCTTTTTTCGACCGGGACCGCGCTCCGCGTGTTGCCGCCTGTCACAGCAGGTGAACAGCCGATCCTGCTCCTCGCGCCCTCCGTGGAACCGCTCGGGCGCAGGGAGGGACGCAAAAACGACGGGATGCTTGCCGAACAGCAGGAAGGATACGCGGTGGAGAAGCAGATCTTCGAACGCATCGCGGCGATGAACGTTGTCCAACTGTTCCAATTTGACGCGGATGATCCGTTGCCATTAAGCGGTGAACTACGCGAGCAGGTGTTCGCCGCGTCCCGCCTCTCTGGAGGACGCACGACATGGGAAGGACTGCTGGAAGTGCGTCCTGGTGACTTGCCACCGTCCGCACAGCGAGAGATCACGTACTCGGCGCGGAGACTTGCCGAAATGTACCGGCCGCCGGAACTCAATGATGAGGGATTTGACCTTCGCGTAAACACGGCGACTGTAGAGATCAGTTGCTCTCCCTGGCTTTCTTTTATTGTTCCGGGTGCCGGGGAGCTTGCCGGTGAGGTGGACGGAGATTCCCTGGACTCGCTTTCGGACTGGCTACCCGCGAAGGAGGACGACACCGCCCCTGTGACGCTCGACGAGCGGGTGCTTCTCGTCGCTCCCGAATCCACGGCGAAAGCGGCAACTATTGTGCGATCTGCAATCGCGGCAAAGTCTCGCGAGGTCTGGGTCGAAGCCACGCCCCCGATCCTCGCGGCGGCGGTACAGGAAGCGGCAGGACGCCTGCCGGTTCGCGCAGTCGTATCGTTGTTGCGTGTTTCGCGGGACACACCGAAGTCGTTGCCCCGTGACGCCAACATTTACGGAGAAGTTAGCCGTGACTGGCTCATACCCGATGACAGTGCCGTGATAGATAGAGCGGTCGCGCAGGTTCGGGAAGTGGCGCAAATCGGCGGACTCGCCGGGATCATTCTGCGCGACATCGCTCCTCCCGGCTATCGCGGAGTCCGCACCGAAAAGGATAAGGAAATGTACCGGACCGGCGACGTGAATTACGAGTATGGCGGAAGCGGGCGGCTACTGGGATACACACTCCGGCATCGCCGCGCCTTCGCCGCCGCTCATGGGTACGATCCTGCGGATACCACTATCGGTTATCCCGGCGGGGATGAGGGCGTCGCGGAGATCTTCTTCGACCGGTCGGACACCGCCGAGCGGCACTCGTCCTGGTATGCCGACCGGATGCAACCGCTCTGGGAGTCGGTGCGCAAATCGGCGGGTTCGTTGCCGCTTCTGATAGAGGGGGAGGGCGTTTTCCGCACACCGATCGATCCGCTACGGGAAGGACTCGCCTACTTCCTGCCCTGGAATACCGCCGAACAACCCGTGCCACGGCTACCGGATCTTTTTCGTAATGACTGGTTGATGGATCCGCCGGTGCCGGAGGGGAAAGGGGCATTCGCCGTGATCGTCGGCAACCGCGAAACCGCGTTGCCCGCCGGTGAGTTGGTCCGACGCCTGCAACGTGACGGCAAGCCAGGGGAAACCGTGCTGGACCTGACGGATCGCGAGCGTCCCTATGTCGCCGGACTGCTGCGTGATCTGGAGCGTGCGGTAAACCCGGCAAAGGAGGAAGAGCGTTGAGAGCGAGGCGGTTGTCATAGCACAACGAATACTTTCCGGGCAGGTAAACGCGGTCAATTGACACCACACTTCGGCGCGATACGAACGACCTCGCGTAACTTTTTTGTTGCCCGTGCGTCTTGATAGCAAGAGCAATGTACCGTTCGCGGCGGGGGAACGGAAGCAAGGCGAATGTAAGGAAACCAAACTATGCCGCGTCGGGGATTTACTTTGATTGAGCT
>JACMIS010000565.1 GCA_014381035.1 Armatimonadota bacterium | reverse complement strand
CGCGATCTGCCCCGGCGCAATCCATACCAACATCGGCGCGAACACGGAGCAGCGCAACACGGACGATATCGGCATCGCGGTCGAATTACCTGAAGGATCGCCCGCACTGAACGAAGGGCAGGGTGAGCCCCAGGATGTCGCTGGAGCCTGCGTTTTTCTGGCATCCGATCTGTCGCGGCACATATCCGGTGTCGAGTTGTATGTGGACGGGGGCGCGTCTCTCCTGCGCTAACCGGGCCGAACGCAAAAGTGGGGGCAATTACTGCCCCCACTCGCAGCACCAATAAACTAAACCCCGGGGATCATCGGCATGCCGCCCACCGGAACCGCCTCGATTTGTGCCGGTTCGGCCGGAGCAACGGGAGGCGCCGGCGTTGCCGCGGAGGCGTCGTACTCATCCACGCGCAAGAACACCTGCCGAACAACATCCTCCGCGCTGGTCAGTCCGGTCCGCATCTTCAACAGAGCGTCCTCGCGCATCGGGACCATTCCCGCCGCTTGCGCGGCGCGGCGCAGGTCGGACGACGGGGCGCGATCCATGATCAGGCGAGAGAAGTGTTCATCCACAGATACGACCTCGTGGATACCGATTCTTCCTTTGTAGCCCGTGCCCTCGCACTGCTGGCATCCCACGGGATGAAAAATCTTTTCCGTCTGGGCGATCGAAAGAAGCGCGGCTTGTTGCGGGGTTGGCGGTCCCTGTCGCCGACAGTTGGGGCATAATCGGCGCACCAGGCGCTGGGCGACCATCCCGATAAGCCCGGACGAGATCAGGAACGGCGGAACGCCCATATCGGTCAAACGGGTGACGGCTGTCGGGGCGTCGTTCGAGTGCAGAGTGGAAAGCACCATGTGGCCGGTCATTGCCGCGCGGAACGCGATCTCCGCCGTTTCCGAGTCACGGGTTTCTCCGACCAGAATAACGTCCGGGTCCTGACGCAAAATGGAGCGCAATTGCCGCGCGAACGTCAACCCGATTTTCTCGAACACCTGCGACTGGTTGACGCCGTCCATATCATACTCGATCGGGTCCTCGCAGGTGACAATGTTGTTCGACTTGTTGCGAAGAACGTTTAATGCGGAATACAGCGTCGTTGTTTTTCCGGAACCGGTCGGTCCGGTGACGAGGAGCAGTCCGAGCGGCTGATGAATCAGGTTTTCGAAAGCGATCTTGTTGTAGGGCGAGAAATCCAGCGCGTCCAGCGGTCGGAAAGACATTCCACGGTCCAAAAGTCGCATCACCACTTTTTCGCCGTACATCACCGGGAGTGTCGAGATACGCAGGTCGATCGAGCGTCCGGTAAAACCGATGGAAATGCGACCGTCTTGTGGGAGACGCTTCTCGTTGATGTCTAAGTCTGCCATGACTTTGATGCGGGCAGCGCAAACATCCTGCAGGTCCTTCGGCAGTTCGCGCCACGTGTGAAGTACCCCGTCAACGCGGAAACGCACTTCGACCCGGTCTTTGCGCGGCTCATAATGAATATCTGACGCCCCGATGCGGACGGCTTCGTTGATCATCATGTTGACCATCTGGACGGCGGGGCCTTGCGCCGAACCTTGGCCCGCCCCGGCGGTGGGGTCGTTACCCGACGGTGCGCCGGGGAATTGGGGTTGCTGCGGCTGATTGCCGAACCGGGAATTGCCAAATGCCATTGTGCGAAAACTCCTTGGGGATCGATAGGATATTGTACGGCGTTTCCGGGTACGTTTCCTTCTTGTTAACGGACACGAATTGCGGTCGGCAGTATCAACGGTGGCGCGGGCGGTTGGCGCGGCGCACCGCCGCCGCCGACACTCTTTGTGCCATTGTTCGTCACCACCGATAGAGCGGCGAAGAGTTTGTTTACGTCCGCTTTGTAGTCGCCGTTGTTCATGTGCAAGTCGTAGCCGTGTGTGGTTTTTATCTCCTCGTTGACGCCGACTTCCGCGCAAATGTAGTGGCAATCCCACGCCGCGTCGTCAACGATATACGCCCCATAATCCTGAAGCGCGGCGAACAGTTTGCGCCCAACGGGGGTTTTTAGACCCAGATCCGCTTCTTTGATCGCGGGAGGAATCGCGAGCAAGGCTCCGGCTTCCATTTCCCGGTTTTTTGACCTGTACGAGTTTGCCGCATAACTGTCCGCCGAAGTCGCGGGCCAGCGGTAGCCGCGCGTGCCGCCGTCGTTGTAGGAAAGGTTCTTCTCCGCGAACACGTTCACCTTGATCGCGTGCCGGATCGGTGTTTTTCCGGTCAATTCTCCTTTACGGATGCTCCCCCCGATAGCCGATAACCCCGTCGCGCCGTGACTGCCCCGCACGCCGTCACCATATAGATCGGTGTCGCCGAAATCCCAGGCGTATGCGGGACCGCCTTTTTCGACGCGCGTGAAGGGTGCAAGATTGACCACGGTGCGCCCATCGGGCAGAATAAATGCCACGCAGTTGTTGGGCGTATTACCGGGTCGGGCGTCCTCGAAAATCAGATCATCCGGTAGCGGCAGGTTCTGCCGGTAAGAGGCAGGGTGCCGCTTCGTCCCCACCGCGCGCTTGTTCCAGTCGTCGGGCGCGTACAGCGGACGCTCGTTCAGTTTGCCGCTCAGACGGAGGATGTATTCTTCGTCGATCCCCACGTTCGCCGCGGGCGCGATGTTTGCCGGTACGTACCGCGCCCCCGATCCGATGGACGTGTTCCAGATGCTGTTCGTCGCGAACGGTTGTAAAAACGGGTCGCGGTAGTCGGCCTCTGCTCTCGTGCTGCCTTCAGTTTTTTCCGCCGTCGAGGGCGATTTGCGAGGTGGGCTTGGTGGGTCTCCCGAAAGGACCGTGTGGGTGGCCACGATGAGGGCAAGCAGAAGCAGACAAGAAAACGTTTTCCGCATAAGATTTTCCTTTTATGATTAGTCGTTACCGACAATGGTATCACGGAGAAAGCCTCACCGACGACGCAATTTCCTCGGAAGTCGGGGATCATTTCATGACTCCTGTGCTTGGATCGTCGTGGTAAAATCCCCGTTACTATGCCGAAATATGTTGCACCAAAGGGAACACACGACATTCTACCCGCCGGGCGGGATCGCCTGAATTGGGCGGATGACATCACTAAATGGCACTGGCTGGAAAGCGTCGTGCGTGATGTGACCCGCTTATATGGTTACGAGGAAGTGCGGACGCCGACGTTTGAACAAACTGACCTGTTTCATCGCGCCGTTGGTGAAGGTACCGACATTGTCACGAAAGAAAT
>JACMIS010000564.1 GCA_014381035.1 Armatimonadota bacterium | reverse complement strand
GGATTCGAGTTTCAACTCTTCCAGGCAACGATCCCCGTATTTGGCGAGGTAGTCGTCCAGTGCGGCGTCTATTTCCGGCGCGACTTTCTGAACGGTGCGCCGTGCAACAGAAGCGGGCAGGTCGCGCAGAGCGGCGATCAGTTCGTCTTTTTGCGCGGAAGCGTTGACCATGTCCGCCATCTTTTGCACGCGCTGTGCCGGTTCCGCGCTGATGATCCCGCCCTCGCCACTGACCAGGTCATTATGCACACTGGCGAGTTCCGCCCCGCACCATTTCTCGCTGAGCCGTCGCAACAATCCGTGAAAAATCATTGCGAAGAAGTCATTCACCAAAGGCGCGTCCCAGCGGGTCAGAAGTTGTTTTTCCAGGTCGTGATAATGTGCGGCTAATTCGTCGGGGCGCATCCGGGCGAGGTCATCGACGGACGGCGCGAGTGCCGTGTTCAAACGACCGTAGAAATCGTCGATCTGTTTCGGCAAGCCGCGATGCTGTCGGAACAGACTGACCACGGAGCGCGACAGATCGAGCATATCGCGGCGGCGTGCGGCGGCAGTCGGCGCGACCGGCTTGCCGACGATCTCCTCGGGCAGTCCTTCCTTGACCCCCATCATCTGCTCCATGAACGTTCGGTTGACGGCGTAACCGGGGAGTAGCGCGAGAAGGCGATACCAGTTCGGCAGGTTATAGTAGACGCGCCCGCGAATCAGCCCGAGCAGATTGCGAAACACCAGGTCTTCGCCCGCGATCCGGTGGGCAGGTACCGACAACAGTCGGCAAAAGGCGCGGTAAACGTGCTCGTAGGCGTTGCGGGCGAACGTAAACGTTAGCGGCGTCGTAACCCCATTGTAACTCTCGGCGATGTTGCTGTTGTCCCAAACATTGAGTACGCCGTCGGGATCGGCGAGCGTTGCGAGCGTGGTGATCGGGCGCGATTGGAGCAGGCACAGGTTGCCGTTTTCGCGCGCCCACTCGATGTCCTGCGGTCGACCCGCCCACGCTTGCACCTTCCGCGCGATGGCGGCGACGGCGGCGACTTCGGCGTCCGTAAGCACGGGGGCGTTCGCGAGGGAGTTCGGAATCGACTCAGCTTGCACGCCCTCGCCGCTTCCCGGTGCCGCGATGTGACGTAGCGTTTTCGTGGCAATGGCGCGTTCGAGAACCACGCCGTCGTTCTCGACCTTCCACGTGTCGGCGTCCGCGTCGCCGCCGACGAGCGCGGTTCCGAGTCCGTACACGGCGGCGACCACGGCGATAGAGCGACGACCGCTCACCGGGTCCGCACTGAACGCGACCCCGGCGGCGTCCGCATTCACCATCCGCTGGATCAATACGGCGGGTGGGCGCGGCACGGGCGGCAGATTTCGCTCGCGTCGGTACGCCCGTATCCGGTCGCTGAACCCGGAACGCCACACGTCCGCGACCCGCGCGGGAACGTCGGCGGGCGGCACCCAGAGAAAAGAGTCTAGCTGCCCGGCGAACGAGTGCCCGGAGCCGTCCTCATCCACCGCCGACGACCGCACCGCGACCGCTTCGCCGTTCGGGCAAAGTCGCATCAGAGCATCGTTTAGGGCGGCGCGCACGGTTTGTGAAGGGTCGAAAGTATCCAGGATGCGGCGTAGCGCGTCGTCGGTGTCCCCTGCCGTCGTCATCACGCGGGTGAGCGCGTCACAGGCGGCGGGGGTCAGGGAGTCGTCGAACGCCGCCGGGGTCAGCACGCACCACGCAGGAATCGGCAATTCGGCGTCCTGGAGACGAGCGAGCGCGGCGGCTTTGCCCCCCATCCGCGCGGTCCGTGTGGCGGAGTCGAGCGGGTCGTCTTGCCAGATCACATAGTCCGTCTTCATTGGAGAAACCTCGGGATCGCGCCCAGACTCAAATACATAACGAGCGTCCAGACGCCGGAAATCGGCTCGAACAGTTTCGCGTTTTCTTTGGTGGGGCGGCGGATAAAGCGGACAGCGACGAGTACCGCCGTCAAAACAAGAACGGCGAGTAGACAGGCGACCGGAACCACGAAGCGGATTTCTCGCGCGGCAAGGAGTGCCAGGACAGCGGTACCCACGATGGCACCGATCCAGACGATAGGTGCTACTGTTGTTCCCCAGAGTGCGGTGTACGTTTCGACGCCTTCTTCCTCGGACTCCGTAGACCGCAATTTGCGCCCGACCTCGATCACGATCCCGTTCATGAAACTTACGAGCAGAAACCAGATCAGACCGTGCGGGGCGGGCACCCCGGCGACGCGCCAGTCGCACGCCGTCGCGTACAGATCGATCAGCGGCATGATCGCCATGTGGGAAACCATGTAGAGTACCGGGTGCTTTTTGAGCCAATCGCCGACGAAAAACTCCTTCGTCATCAGTGCGAGCCAGACCCAGACCACGAACAGATACGGGAGCAGTCCCGGCGATAACACGAACGCGAGGATGACCTGGATGATCCCGGCGAACACGGCGACGATACCCAGTTCGCGCAACTTTACCAGACCGCGGGGCACCGCGCGGTATGGTCGCCAGCGCGAATCATCCTCGAAATCCTTGAACTCGTCGGCGATGCGCAAAAGTAGAAAGAACAATAGCGCGGTGATGAACGACACCGCTAAGTTCTGCCACGCGGGGAACTCCCCTTCCCGCCGTAGTAGCGACGAGAACGAGACGGCGGAGAACGAAAACGCGGCGACTAAGGGACCGTGCGCGACGAGCGGGAACCTTTCCCGCTGATAGACCCTCCAGCGGGCGGCTCCGGTCGGAGTCAACGGGGGTGCCGTCGCCACGGATTCAAGCG
>JACMIS010000563.1 GCA_014381035.1 Armatimonadota bacterium | reverse complement strand
TATCAAGGAGAACCGGTCGTATGATCAGGTTCTCGGTGACATGCGGGACAAAAACGGTAAACCCATTGGCAATGGTGACCCAAACCTGACTCTTTTTGGGGAGAAAATTAGCCCGAACCACCATGCGTTGGCGCGACAATTCGTGCTCCTGGATAACACGTACTGCAACGGCGAGGTGAGCCTCGACGGACACCACTGGAGCAATGCCGCCTATGTTCCGGATGCAATGCAACGGATGTGGCCCTCGCAGTACGGTGGCAAAGGGACCCCACCCTATCGCTACGGAGACTTCGGCGACCCTCTCGCGGAAACCCCCGGCGGGCGCATCTGGGATCTTTGCCAGCAGAAAGGATTATCCTATCGAACCTATTACTACCATGTGAACAAGAACCGCTCGGAGGAGTGGGCGGCGGCGCGTGCGGCGCACATGCGTGACTATGAGGCCGCGGAGATTTTTCTGAGTGACATCGCGGAGTTCGAGGCGAAAGATACGATGCCGCGATTCATGGTGATGGCACTGAGCGAGGACCATACCAACGGTACCCGCCCCGGTTCGTTCACTCCGCAGGCATGCGTCGCTAGCAACGATCTGGCACTGGGGAAGATCGTCGAGGCATGCAGTAAATCAAAGTTCTGGAAGGAGATGGCGATCTTCGTGATCGAGGACGACGCCCAGAACGGTCCGGATCACGTCGACGCTCACCGAACCGTCGCGCTAGTGATCAGTCCCTTTACGAGACGTGGTGCGGTAGACAGTACGTTCTACACGACCTGTTCTATGTTGCGAACAATGGAATTGATACTGGGACTCCCACCGATGAGTCAATACGATGCGAGTGCCGCCCCGATGTACAACACCTTTACGAACAAGCCCGATCTAACGGCTTATACGCTAGTTCCGCCGAGGATCGCTCTTGATGCGAAAAATCCGTCATGGGCGTTCGCCGCGGACAGGATGAAGCGGATCGACTTTTCGGAACCGGATCAGCTTACGGTAGCCGATGAGGACGCGCTAAATCGGGCGTTATGGCACAGCATCAAGGGGACAAAGACGGTGTATCCCGGCATAACCCGACGGGCGTCATCCGGTTATCCGTAACACTAGGAGGATATG
This sequence comes from Armatimonadota bacterium, assembly GCA_014381035.1. The sequence goes on along the minus strand of JACMIS010000563.1, from coordinate 396 downwards.
ACTGCAACATATGCTTGTTTCGCCTTAGCGAACGCGTTCCCGACGGCGATATAGATAGGCAACCACCATTTCGCCTTCCAGGAAAGTAACGCTTCATGTCCTTTGCCGCCCGTGCCGAAACTAAGCCTGAGCCCGCCGGGAGCGAGTCGCCGGGGAGCATTGTCGCGTTGCTACAGGACCGCACCTTTCGCGGCTTCCTCTCGATTGTCCGGCAATACAAAGGGCTGTATGTTATCAGTCTGACCGCGCAGTTCGTCGGGATCGGTCTGAGCCTGCTCTTCGCCGACACGTCGCGCCGTCTGTTCGACGCCGCGCCCAATGTTCCCCCCGCGCTACTCAATCGCCTGATCTGGACGTTCGCGCTCATCGCCGTGGTGCGTCTCGGCGCGACGTTCG
>JACMIS010000562.1 GCA_014381035.1 Armatimonadota bacterium | reverse complement strand
TTAGCCTTCCCAAAACGGGGAAAACTAACCCACAATTATACAGACGCTAACACAGTTAGCACCTGTAGAATTTCATTTCACCCTGTATACAAACTTCAGGCTATGTCTATAATAGTAGGAATGGCTTTATCGTGGAATGTTGCGCTATCGACTCTCCGGTTTGTTCGCAACGTGAGTTGACATTCAAGCGTTGTGTTATCATTCGACATACCGAGTTCCCCCTAAACCATTATTGCATGACTTCTCTATCCCGTTAAGTTTTGAAGACATCACTGACAACCGGCACCGCAGGTAACAACGTTGCAACATAACCGCGGAAGCTGCGTTTCCGCTGAGTTGCCCCCCGTTAGGGAGGGCAAAAAGAAACGAAAGCTTGAATTGCAGGAACGTCCCGCCCGTGCGCCGAACCGTTGACGTATCATGGCGAAGATTACCGAAGTCCGGGTCATCGTGACCAGCCCCGGACGCAACTATGTGGTTGTCAAGATTCTGACCGACGAACCCGGCTTGTATGGTGTTGGCGATGCGACGTTGAACGGGCGCGAACTCGCCGTCGCCGCCGCGCTGACCGAGCATATCGCTCCCCTGCTCGTCGGCTTGGACCCCGACCGTATCGAGGACATCTGGCAGTACCTGTATCGCGGTCCGTACTGGCGCGGCGGTCCGATCCAGATGACCGCGCTCGCCGGGATCGACATGGCACTATGGGACATCAAGGGCAAACGCGCTGGGCTGCCGCTGTACTCCCTGCTCGGCGGCAAGACTCGCGAAGGCGCACTCTGCTACACCCACGCGGGCGGGCGCGACGCCGTGGAGTGCGAGGACTCGGTCCGTAAGGCGATGGCACGCGGCTTCGAAGTCGTGCGGGCGCAGGTCGCGGTTCCGGGCGCGACCGCGACCTACGGCACCCAGGGTGCGGTCGAGGCGACCGTTGCGACGTGGAGCACGGTGAACAGCCTGACGCCGATGGAGAACAACTGGGAGCCGCTGAAATACCTGCGCGTCGTGCCGCGCCTGATGGAGCACCTCCGCGCGACCGTCGGCGACGCGGTCGAGATTATTCACGATGTCCACCAACGCCTGACGCCGCAGGAAGCCGCCCGACTCGGCAAGGAGTTGGAACCCTACCACCTGTTCTTTCTCGAAGACCCGGTGCGCCCGGAATGGAAGGACGGTTTGCGCCTGATCCGGCAACACACCACGACGCCGATTGCGCTGGGCGAACTGATGCACTCGCGCTACGACTGCCTGCCGCTCCTGACCGGACAATTAGTGGACTTCATCCGGTGCGACCTTACCCATATCGGCGGTGTCTCCGAGGCGCGGCGGATCGCTACCATCGCGGAAGTGTTTGGCGTCCGCACGGCGTGGCACGGTCCCGGCGACATCGCGCCCATCGCGCACGCCGCGAACGTCCACGTGGACGTTTCGATACCGAACTTCGGCGTGCAGGAGATGGTACACTTCCCGCCCGCCGTTCACGAAGTCCTCTCCGGTGCCCCCGAATACCGCGACGGTAGACTCTGGGTGACCGACGCGCCCGGCTTGGGCTGCGACATTGACGAGGAGGCCGCAAAACGATACCCCTACGCCCCCGCATACCTGCCCGTCTGCCGCCGCGCCGACGGCGCGATGCATGATTGGTGAGTCAGGTTGTTGGGGTGCTGTATGACTCGCTCCCTGGATTGGTTCGCTGCAGGGAAACCTAACAACCCAACCACGATATACTGATCCCGATATGTCTGCCCCTATTGCGATTGACGTCAGAAACGTGAACAAGACCTTTCATGTTCGTAAAGCCGCGTATGCCGGGTTGAAGGGACAGGTGGGTGCCTTTTTTAAAGGTATCCGGTCGCAAACGGTGGCGAAAGTAGGACTGGGGGACGTTTCGTTGTCCATCCAGCGGGGCGAAACGGTCGCGCTGATCGGCGGGAACGGTTCCGGTAAGTCCACCCTGCTCTCGATCCTCGCCCGTGTGATGAAACCGGACACCGGCACCGTCACGTTCCCTGCCAGCGTGGATACGGAACGTCCCCGACTCGCCCCACTCCTCGAAGTCGGCGCGGGCTTCCATCCCGATCTGACCGGTACGCAGAACATCTTTTTCAACGGCTCGATTTT